>NZ_JAKGBU010000022.1 GCF_021555155.1 Rhizobium alarense | reverse complement strand
GCACGATGAAGGCCATCTTTTCCGGTGTGCAGTGGACCGCCGCGACGATGAGGTCGCCCTCGTTCTCGCGGCCGTCGTCGTCCATGACGACGACGATCTCGCCGGCCTCGAAGGCGCGGATGGCATCGACGACGCGCGTCTGGTCGTAGCTCATGGGTCTCTTCCTATTTCAGCCGGCCCGTCTGGCCGCGGTCGCGAAGATAGTGGTCGGCGATGGCGCAGGCGACCATGGCCTCGCCGATCGGCACGGCGCGGATGCCGACGCACGGGTCGTGCCGGCCCTTGGTGCGCACGTCGACATTGTTGCCGTCGGCGTCGATCGAGCGGCGCTCGGTCAGGATCGACGAGGTCGGCTTGATGGCGAAGCGGGCGACGACCGGCTGGCCGGTGGAGATGCCGCCGAGAATGCCGCCGGCATGGTTGGACAGGAAGATCGGATTGCCGTCATTGCCCATCCGCATTTCGTCGGCATTCTCCTCGCCGGAAATTTCGGCGGCGGCGAAACCGTTGCCGATCTCGACACCCTTCACGGCGTTGATCGACATGAGCAGCGAGGCGATCTCCTGGTCGAGCTTGCCATAGATCGGCGCGCCGATGCCGGCGGGCACACCCTCGGCAACGACCTCGACGACGGCGCCGACCGAGGACCCGGCCTTGCGGATGCCGTCGAGATAATCCTCCCAGACCGGGACCATCTTCGAGTCGGGGCAGAAGAAGGGATTGTTGCCGACCTCGTTCCAGTCCCAGTCGGCACGGTCGATCCGGTGCTTGCCGATCTGCACGAGCGCCGCGCGGACGCTGAGCCCCGGCACGACCTTGCGGGCAAGCCCGCCGGCGGCGACGCGCGCCGCCGTCTCGCGCGCCGAGGAGCGCCCGCCGCCGCGATAGTCGCGGATGCCGTATTTGACGTCGTAGGTATAGTCGGCATGGCCGGGCCGGTAGCGCTTGGCGATCTCGGAATAGTCCTTGGACCGCTGGTCGGTGTTCTCGATCATCATCGAGACCGGCGTTCCGGTGGTGATCATCGTCTCGCCGTCGTCGTCCATCATCACGCCGGAGAGCACCTTCACGAGGTCGTCCTCGCGGCGCTGCGTCACGAAGCGCGATTGGCCCGGCTTGCGCTTGTCGAGCCAGGCCTGGAGTTCGGCAAGCGTGAAGCGGATGCCGGGCGGGCAGCCGTCGACCACGCAGCCGAGTGCGATGCCGTGGCTTTCGCCCCAGGTCGTGACGCGGAAGAGGTGGCCGAAGGTATTGTGCGACATGGCATGGGTCCAGGCTCTGCCGGGCGCCGCGCCGGGCCGCCCGATTTCCGAAGTGCGGACCTCTCATAGAGCCGAATGCGGGAAAGTTGAAGGGCGCGCGACGCGAATTCGAAGGTCTGCACCGTCGCTGTCGTCAGGAGGCGAGTTTCAGCCGGCGCGCGAGGGCGAAGTCGAGAAACGCCTCGCGCGGCAGCGGCCGTGCGAAGGCATAGCCCTGAAGCAGGTCGCAGCCGAGCATCGAGAGCATTTCGGCATGCTGCATCGTCTCGACACCCTCGGCGACGATCCCGATGCCGAGCGACCGGCCGATCTCGATGATGGAGCGCACCAGCGCCTGCTCGTGGCGGGAGGCGAGGATCGGGGCGACGAGCTGCCGGTCGATCTTCAGCCGTTTCGGCTTCAGTTTCAGCAGGCTGACGATCGACGTGTGCCCGGTGCCGAAATCGTCGATCTCGATGTCGATTCCGAGTTCCTTGATGCGCTGGATGTTGTGCAGCACCAGATCATCCGTCTCGTCGAGGAAGATCGATTCGACGAGTTCGAAGACGAGTTGCCCCGGCGCGATCGACAGGCCGCAGAGGCTGTTGACAAGCGTCTCGTCGCGAAGCCGGCGCGCCGATACGTTTACCGATATCTTCGGCATGACGAGCCCCGCCGCGGCAAAACGGGCACTGTCGGCGAGCGCCTTTTCGAGCACGATGCGGTCGAGCGTGTCCATCACGTTCAGATCCTCGGCAATGCCGAGGAAGCGGTCCGGGGTCAGCAGCCCGTCGCGCGGATGGTTCCAGCGGATGAGCGCCTCGGCACCGGCGAGCCGGAGCGTCGTCGCGTCGATCTGCGGCTGGTAGAAGGGAACGAACTCGTCGTTCTCGATGCCGGCGAGGATGTCGTCGGCGATGCGCTTGTTGGAGACGATCTCGGCCTGCAGCGCGGCGGTGAAGAATTCGTGGCGGTTGCGGCCGAGTGCCTTGGCGCGGTAGAGCGCGATGTCGGCATTGACGAGCAGCTGGCGGGTGTCGAGGTTGCGGCCGCGGGCCGTGGCAATGCCGATGCTGACGCCGAAGCGGCAGGTCTGGCCGTTGTATTCGAGCGGCTGGCGCATCAGGGCGTTGATGCGCCCGGAGAGATCCGCCACGGCCTCCTTGTCGGACGTTTCCGTCAGCACGACGAATTCGTCGCCGCCGATACGGGCGACCAGGTCATCCCGACCGACGCATGTGCGCAGGATTTCCGAGGCATGGACGAGCAGCGCGTCGCCGGCCGCATGGCCGAGTGTGTCGTTGATCTGCTTGAAGCGGTCGAGGTCGATGTGGAGGATGGCGAGCCGGACGTCGTCCTCGCGGCTCCGCTCCGCCACATGGGAAAGCATGTCGTCGAGCTTGCGCCGGTTGGCAAGCCCCGTCAGCGGATCGTGCAGCGCGTTGTGTTCGATGCGGGTCTTGGCCTGTTCCAGCTCGACGTTCTTCGCGTCCGCGACCGCCTTGGCGGCGCGCAGCCGTTCGTTCATCGCGACATCGTCGGTGACGTCGAAGGCGATGCCGATCAGCTTGCGGTTTCCGGCACCGTCGCGGTGGACCTTGCCGACCGATCGTATGTGGCGCGTTTCCCCCTCGGGCAGCACGATCCTTGCCTGATGCACGTAGGGCAGGTCGTGCTCGACGCAGTGGTTGGCATCGTCCAGCGTGGCCTGCCGGTCATCCGGATGGATCGAGCCGAGCCAGGCTTCCTCCGTCACGTGGCCGTCCGTGAAGGCCAGGCCGTAGAGCTGGTGCATGCGCCGGTCCCAGTAGGTCCGGCCGGCCTCGAGGTCGGCCTCCCAAAGCCCGCAGCGGTAGGAATCGAGGGCGAGGTCCAGCCGATGGGTGGTGCGTTCCAGCTCGCGTTCCCGTTCGGAGAGGTCCTGAAGCGCGAGTTCGAGATCGGCATTCTGCTTTTCGGCCTGCTGCTTCGCCTCGCGCAGCTCGCGGTTCAGGATCGCGTCCTCCGTCACGTCGAAGGCGAGGCCGACGAGCTTGCGCCGACCGTCCGGCGTCACCTGCAGCTTTCCGACCGACTGGATGTGGCGGATCGTACCGTCGGGATGCACCACGCGGCTCCTGCGCTGGTACGGCTTGTTCTCCCGGATGCAGTCCCTGACATGGCTGGCGGCGAAGTCGCGGTCTTCCGGATGGATGGCGTCGAGCCAGGTCTGGTGATCGATGCGTTCGCCCGTGTAGGGCACGCCATAGAGCTGATGCATGCGCTCGTCCCAGAGCGTCAGCCCGTCGTCGAGATCGGCTTCCCAGAGACCGCAGCGATAGGCGTCGAGCGCGAGATCGAGACGCCGCGTCAGCTTTTCGAGTTCGGCATTCTGATGGTCCGACTGTTCCTTGGCCCTGGTCAGCCGGTCGTTGAGTTCGACGTCTTCGGTGACGTCGAGCGTGATGCCGGTGATCGTCTCCCGGCCGTCGACGCCGGTCAGGCGGGAGCCGACGTTGCGCAGATGGCGTACCGACCCGTCCGGCAGAACGGCGCGGTACTGGGACCAGTAGTGGTGCTGTCCCTCGAGCACATCGACCGTTTCGGCAAGCGCCCTGTCGCGATCGTCCGGATGGATGGTCTGCAGCCATTCGTCATTCGTCGGAATATGGTCCTCGGGCAGGCCATGGACGTGATACATGCGCTCGTCCCAGCTGCGCTGCCTGCCGGGCAGCGCGATTTCCCAGATGCCGACCTTGGAGGCCTCGAGCGCGAGATCGAGGCGCTGCGACAGCGACTGCACCTGGTTCTCCCGGGCGCGCAGCCGTGCGATGTTGCGCTGCCGCTCGCTGACGAGGCCGCCCATCAGCAGGATGGGCACGATGATCAGCACCGCGGCGGCGGCGATCAGCCGGCGCGCCTGCGTTCGGCTCTCGGCAGGCACCTGCCAGCCGTTGGTCGGAATGGCCGCGAGTTCCCAGACGGCCCCGGGCAGGCCGAGCGTCTTCAGGACGGGGGACTTGTTGAAGACGTCAGGGTCGCCGAAGAACGGGTCCTGCACATTGTCGGGAATGCTTGCATCTCGGATCGACAGCTGGATGTCCGAACCGCCCTTCCACTTGAGGCGGTTCGTGCCCTCGCCGGAGTCGATCAGGCCGGTCGCGATATAGAGCTTGCGTTCGTCGATGATCCCGTCGACATAACCCCAGATCTGGTGATGGTTGTCTGTCTTTCTGAAGACGGGGAGGAGCAGGTTGAAGCCGCGGCTGCCGTCGGGGAGCTGCACCGGGCCGACCATGACGGGGCGGCCGCGGGACCGGTGTTCCTGGGCTACGATCCGCTGTGAGCGGAAGCGGAAGAGATCGGATCCCACCAGCCGCTCGTTGCCCGCCAGTGGGTGGATCTGCTCGATCACGCCGCCGGGCGCGATGGCAAGGCGGTGGAACTGCGGGTTCTGCAGCAGCAGCCGGCGCGCGGACGGACCGAAGTCCGCTTCCGCGCCGGCGGAGCGAAGCGTGTAGCGGTTGGCAAGGCCGCGCATGGCGGTGACGCCGGCCTTGATCTCGCCGTGCAGGCGGGCGCTTACGAGGTTGAGGTCGTTCTCGACCTGGGCCTTGAGTTCGTTGAGGTGGAGGCGCTCCGTCTGGCGTTCGTAATAGTCCGCCGCCGTCACGATGACGCAGGCCGCGATCGCAGCCGGGAGAAGCGGCGGCTTCACCCAGTCCCAGAATGCGGCCAGGCGGCTGCGGAATTCGGTCGGCGATCCCAAGGCGGAGGTTCCTCGTACAACAGTGCGAGGTTAGAGATGTTTCATTAAAATTGCATTTATTCAGTTGTTGAAGCACGGGCGACGCGGGCGTGGAAAACGTTGCGGACGAGGCGCTTGCGCCCTTGCCGAGGCTCGCCTTTCACGCCATGGATTGGCGCACAGCAGACGGGAACAAGGCGAATTTCGCCATAATTCAGGAGCATGGCAGTGGCGAATGCAAGAAGTGATTCACGCACGAGGTTTTGTAGGATGCGTCTCCTGATCGCCGCGCTGCTGGCTTCCGCCAGCCTGTTTTCGCCGTTGCGCGCCCTTGCCGAGAGCGGGGACGTGGAAGCGGTCATCACCGGTATCGACACGAACGCGCTCAGCGTCTCGCTCGACGACGGCCAGAACTACCAGGCGCCGGAGGAGTTCAATTTCGAAGGCCTGGAACCGGGCGTGAAGGTGCTCGTCTTCTTTACCGAAGTCGACGGCAAGCGCGTCATCGACGATCTGGAAATCCTGCAATAGAGGCCGTGGAACGCCGCCTCAGAGCCACTCGCAGCCGCTGTCGTCGACCCGCAGGATGCGATCCTGATGGATCGGCGTCGTCGCCGCCTCTTCGCGCTCCGCGCCGAGCAGCTTGAACAGCGCCCGGAAGACGCCGCCGTGGCTGACGCAGACCATCGGCCGCGTCACGTCCTTGAGCCACGAACCGATGCGCCACGACAGGATCTCGTAGCTCTCCGCATTCTCGCCGGGCGGGATGAAGTCCCATTTCGCCCGTGCCCGCTCGCGGACCCGTTCCCGCGCGTGCATCTTGATCTCCGCCATGGTGTACCCTTCCCAGTCGCCGAAGGACACTTCGACGAGCCGGTCGTCCGTGCGGTAGTCGCGGGGTGGCAGGCCCATGGCGCCGCGGACGAGTTCCATCGTCTCGCGCGTGCGCCCGAGCGGGCTTGCGACGAAATCGAAGCGCTCACGGCTGCCGGCGAGCACGGCGCCGAGCGCGACGCCGTTCGCGCGGGCCTGGCCGCGGCCGAAATCGTTCATCGGTATGTCCCGCTGTCCCTGGAGACGCCCTTCGGCATTCCAGTCGGTTTGGCCGTGACGGATCATGTAGAGAAGCAACGGCCTGCCCCGGTATAAAGCGTCAGTCCTTGATGACGGAAATGTCCGGCGCGTCGACGGCCTTCATGCCGACGACGTGGTAGCCGCTGTCGGCGTGATGCACCTCGCCGGTCACCGAACGCGACAGGTCGGAGAGCATGTAGAGCCCGACGTCGCCGACCTCCTCGATGGTCACGGTGCGGCGCAGCGGAGCGTTGTACTCGTTCCACTTCAGAATGTAGCGGAAGTCGCCGATGCCGGAGGCTGCAAGCGTCTTGATTGGACCGGCCGAGATGGCGTTGACGCGGATGTTCTTCGGGCCGAGGTCCACGGCGAGATATTTGACGCTCGCCTCGAGTGCCGCCTTGGCGACGCCCATGACGTTGTAGTTCGGCATGACCTTCTCGGCGCCGTAATAGGTCAGCGTCAGCATGGAGCCGCCGTCCGTCATCAGCTTCTCGGCGCGGCGCGCGACCGAGGTGAAGGAATAGACGGAGATCTGCATCGTCTTGGCGAAGTTTTCCGGCGACGTGTCGATGTAGCGGCCGGTCAGCTCGTCCTTGTCGGAAAAGCCGATCGCATGCACGATGAAATCGATCTTGCCCCACATCTTTTCAACCGATTCGAAAACCGCGTCGATCGTGGACTCGTCGCTGACGTCGCAGTGGCCGGCGAGCACACCGCCGATTTCGGCGGCCAGCGGCTCGACGCGCTTCTTCAGCGCATCGCCCTGATAGGTCAGTGCAATTTCGCCACCCTGCGCGTGGATTGCCTTGGCGATACCCCAGGCGATCGAACGGTTGTTGGCGACGCCCATGATGACGCCGCGCTTGCCCTTCATCAGACCAGATGCCTGGACCATGGATACCCCCTGATACTTTTGTCGGATTGTGCCTATGGCATAGCCGGCTGTGCCGTTCAAGCTTGGCCCGGTTCAGGAACTGTTAGCACCCGTAACAATGGGTGCTCTTTTCACGAAAGCGTCACAAATAGAGGCCTTCGCGCTGATGGCGCATGAGGTCGATGACCTTCTGATCGGGCTTTTCCCAGAGCATCAGGCGAATCTCCGCCAGCAGGTCGCCGCGCCCGCCGGAGGCGTCATGAAGGCCGTGTCCCTCGATCCGCAGCACGTGGTCGGAGCCGGACCACTCGGGCACGACGACGGGGAGAACGCTGCCGTCGGGTCCCCTGACGGTGGTCTCGCAACCGAGGACGGCATTCTCGATGGTGATCGGCAGCGGCGTGCGCAGGTCGAAGCCTTCGACGCGGAAGTCGCCGGGCGCGATGCGGATCGTGACGATGGCGTCGCCGCGCTTCAGGTTCTGGATGCGGTGGCCCTGCTCGCGCAGTTGCACGACGTGGCCCTCCGTCATGCCGGGCTGAAGCTGCAGGCGGACCGTCTGCCCCTGTGCCTCGACCGTCTTCCAGGCCTTCGACAGGAGTTCGTCGACCGTGACGACGAGGTCGGCCACGAGGTCGGGCGCCTTTTCGGGCATCGTGCGCAGGCCGCGGATGCGCTTGATGATCGAGGATATGAGTTCGGCAGCGGGCGCACGGGCGCGCGCGGCGGCTTCGGCCTTCGTGCTGTCGCCCTCGAGCGCGCTGCCTGCGCGCGGCGGATCCTTCGCCTCGGGTTTCGGATCGGAGACGGCCGTGCGCGCCGGTTTCGCGCCGGCATCGCCGGCAACGGGTCTCGCCTCCGCGCCGAAGATGCGCGAGATCATCTCGTCGGCGGCATCGTCGGCCGGCTTCTGCTCGGCCGGCTCCGGCTTGCGGGCGCTTTGCTGCTGGCGCATCTGCTCCATGCGCCTGAGGTTCATTTCTCGGCGGATTTCGGCCTCGCGGTGAGCGCGGTCGAAATTGCCGCGCCGCTGCGGGTCGCGCAGCAGTTCATAGGCACGGCCGATCTCGGTGAAGCGCATCGTGGCGAAGGGGTCGTCCTGGTTCTGGTCGGGATGGAGCGCCTTGGCGAGCGAGCGCCAGGCGGTACGGATATCCTCCTGATCGGCGTCGCGCTTGACGCCCAGTACCGAATAAGGATCACGCATCAGCATTGGACCGCTCTTCCCGTCTGCCGGAGCCCGTGCTCCGATTCCCTCGTTCTTGCCGACGCGATGCGCGCGCAGGTCCGGCCATGGTGGCAGAAACCTCCTAACCGTTGGTTACGGCGCCGACGTGCAGCGTCATTCAGGAAGGAGGGTCAGCCCTGGCGGTCGAAGGTGGTCGTCAGCCAGTCGCCGTCCCGGGTCATGCAGGCCTTGCCCGTGAAATTGGCGATGCCCTTGTAGGAATGGAGCGTTGTCGCGAAGTCGCGGCACGTCCGGCCCGCCTCGTCGCGGTTCTCCACGATCCGGTTGATGACGCCGGCGCTTCCCGACGCGGTGTTGGCCCAGGGAATAGGCTTGCCGGCATTGAGCGCGAGGTCGGCGGAGGAGACGGCGTTGCGTACCGTCGCCTCGTCGGTGCGTTCCTCGATCTGGCCGGGAATGGTGCTGGTCTTGACGCTGCGGTCCACCTTGATGCCGGAGGCGAAATCGAGACCGCTGCCCATGCAGCCGGAAAGCAGCGTGCATGACAGGAGAAGGCCCGCGACGGACGGTCCGCGCAGGCACAATATCATTGTCTCGGAACGCGACTTTGCTATGACTTCCACTCCTGCCAGCCTTACTCGATAAAAACCAACGGCATTGGAAGCGATGATGAACGAGAATGCGTTAACAAGCGGTGACTTCACACAGGAAAACGAGCCCTATTCCCTGTTTGGCACATGGCTTGCCGAGGCGGAGAAGAGCGAGCCGAACGACCCGAACGCGCTCGCGCTGGCGACGGTCGACGAGAGCGGGATGCCGAATGTCCGCATGGTGCTTCTCAAGGGGTTCGACGAGAACGGCTTCGTTTTCTATACGAATTTCGAAAGCCGCAAGGGCACGGAAATCCTGTCGTCGCACAAGGCCGCCATGTGTTTCCACTGGAAGTCCCTGCGCCGGCAGGTGCGCGTGCGCGGCGACGTCGAGGTGGTGAGCGACGCGGAGGCGGACATCTATTATGCCTCGCGTCCGCGCGGCAGCCGCATCGGCGCCTGGGCGTCGAAGCAGTCGCGGCCGCTCGAAAGCCGGTTCGCGCTGGAAAAGGCGGTCGCCGAATATACGGCGCGCTATGCGATCGGCGACATCCCGCGCCCGCCGCACTGGTCCGGGTTCCGCATTCGTCCGGTGTCGATCGAGTTCTGGCACGACCGTCCCTTCCGCCTGCACGACCGGGTGGAATTCCGTCGCGCCGAGGGTGGCGGCGGCTGGACGAAGGTCAGGATGTATCCCTGACGCCGGTCAGCGCCGCATCAGGCGGAAGGGGATGCCCGAGGCAAGCGCCTCGACATATTTGCGCTTCTGATAGAGGCCGTTGAGGGAGATGCGCGGCAGGGCGGTCGGCCGGTCGAAGGACGCCTGCGACAGCGTGCCCGGCAGCGTCGTGACGGCGACGCGGAAGCCGAGCTCGGCAGCAAGCCTGTGCTCGCGCGGCGAGACCGCAGCATCGTCGCCGTAGGGATAGGCGAAGGTGTCGGGGCGGCGGCCGATCATCGCCTCGACGCGGTCGGCCGAGTCCCGCATCTCGCGGCGGGCCTCGTCGTCCGGCAGGCGGGCGAGCGCCCGGTGGCTGATCGTGTGGGCGCCGAGCGTCGCGAGCGGGTTGAGCGCCAGGCTCTTCAGCTCCGGCTCGCGCAGCACCAGCCGTTCCGTGATGAGGAGGGGATCGATGCCGTTGCGGGCGGCGATTTCGTCGAGGCGCGCGATGGCGGATGCCTCGTCGCTGCCGGCATGGACGAAGGCAGCGAAACGGTTGAACGCCGCCTGTTTCTGGAACGGCGAGGCGAGCGGCAGGACCACCGGGCCTGCCCCGAAGTCGAACTCGATATGCGCAAGGCCGCGCAGCAGCTCCGTCAGCGTCTCCCACCAGATGCTGTGCGTCCTGCAGGCAAAGCCGCCGGCGACGAAAACCGTGAAGGGCACCTTGTGCCTGGTGAAGACCGGCTGCGCGTGCAGGGCGTTGTTGCGGTAGCCGTCGTCGAGCGTGAAGGCGGCGAAGCGTTCTTCCGGCCGTGCGATCGCCATGCGGGCCGGCAGGTCGTGCAGCGCGACGAACTGGTAGCCTTCCTCGGCAAGATGCACGATCGCCTCGTCGAGGAAGGCGGGCGTGATCTCCAGATGGGCGTTCGGCTCGAAGGCCTGCACGGCCTTCGGCCGGACGTGGTGAAGCGTGAAGATGGCCCCGTTTCCCCGTGCCGACGTCATCAGCCCCGCGCGGCCGGCAAGCCGCGCGAATTCGAGCCCGCCGGTGATGACGGCGTGCCTGAGCCGCTGGCGGACGGCGCTGCGAAGAGTGGAGGGCATTGGGTCTCCGATTGCGGTTCCGATCGGCCCTTTATGCCGTCCGCATGGTATCCGGTTCGTTAACGCGCGGCCGCCCCGGTCCGTTTGCCTGCGCCGCCGGGCTGCCGGGGACGGGGCCGGCTATGGACCCGCGCCGGGAATCGTGGTTGTGTTTGCCGAACATAGGGAGAACAGGGATGATCCGGGCACTCGCCGAATCCTTCGAGGCCGCGTCGGCGCGCTACGCTGCGGAACGCGATATCGCGCGGGACGGCGACTGGTTTCTTTTGAAGCTGCAGGAGGAGGCGGGCGAACTGACCCAGGTCGCCAACCGTCTGTCGGGCCGATCGCCGGCGAAAGGGCATTCGCCGGAGGATCTGCGGCGGCTGCTCGCCGACGAGACGGCGGATCTCCTCGGCCATATCCTGCTGTTCGCGCGGCACCACGATGTCGATCTTGCGGCGGCGATCGAGCGGAAGTGGCGGTTCCGGCCGACGAACGGTCCCCGCTTGCCGTAGATTCCGCGACCGTTCTCAGGCCCTGGTGCCGCCGACTGTGATCTGGTCCATCCGGAGATGCGGCTGGCCGACGCCGACGGGCACCCACTGGCCGGCCTTGCCGCAATTGCCGATGCCGGTATCGAGCTTCGTGTCGTTGCCGATCATCGTCACGCGCTTCATCGCGTCCGGCCCGTTGCCGATCAGCATGGCGCCCTTGACCGGAGCGCCGACCTTGCCGTCCTCGATGAGATAGGCCTCGGTGCAGCCGAAGACGAATTTCCCCGATGTGATGTCGACCTGGCCGCCGCCGAAGGAGACGGCATAGATGCCCTTCTTCACCGATGCGATGATTTCCTCCGGCGTCCGGTCGCCGGAGAGCATGTAGGTGTTGGTCATGCGCGGCATCGGGCGATGGGCGTAGCCCTGGCGGCGGCCGTTGCCGGTCGCCTTCATGCCCATCAGGCGGGCGTTCTGGCGGTCCTGCATGTAGCCGACCAGCCTGCCGTCCTCGATGAGGACGTTGTGGGCCGACGGCGTTCCCTCGTCGTCGACGGTGATCGAGCCGCGGCGGTCGTCGATCGTGCCGTCGTCGACGACGGTGACGCCCTTTGCCGCGACCTGCTCGCCGAGCAGCCCGGCGAAGGCGGAGGTCTTCTTGCGGTTGAAGTCGCCTTCCAGGCCGTGGCCGACCGCCTCGTGCAGCATCACGCCCGGCCAGCCGGAGGCGAGCACCACGTCCATCGTGCCGGCCGGCGCCTCGACGGCTTCGAGGTTGACGAGCGCCTGGCGCAGCGCCTCGTCGGCGCCGAACCGCCAGCTTTCCTCCGTCAGGAAGTCGCCGAAGCTCGTGCGCCCGCCCATGCCGTAGGAGCCGGTCTCCTGCCGGTCGCCGTCGCCGACGACGACGGAGACGTTGATCCGGGTCATCGGCCGCACGTCGCTGACGCGGTGGCCGTCGGCGCGCAGGATGTTGACGACCTGCCAGCTCGCCGCGACGCTTGCCGTCACCTGACGGACCTTCGGGTCCTTGGCGCGCAGATAGGCGTCGATCCCGGTGAGCAGCTTGACCTTCTCCTCGAAGGTCGGGCTGCCGATCGGGTTTTCGGCGCCATAGAGCCTGCGGTTGGTGCCCTGCGGCGGCTCGGCATAGCTGCCGGCATGGCCGTGCGAGACGGCGGAGGCAGCGTCGCCGGCACGCTTCAGCGCCGCGAGCGTCATCTCGCCGGAATGGGCATAGCCGACCGCTTCGCCGGCGACGGCCCTGAGGCCGAAGCCCTGGTCGGTGTTGAAGCTGCCGCCCTTGATGCGGCCGTTGTCGAAGGACAGCGATTCCGCCTGCGCGTGTTCAAGGAAGAGTTCGCCGTCGTCGGCGTTTTTCAGCGTCTCCCGAAGCACCGCCTGCACGGACGCCTCGTCGGCGTCGAAGAGGGAGAGAAGGTCGGTGTTCATGGGAGCTCCGCACGCGATTTGAGTTCGGGGATCATGTAAGGCCCCCGGTCGCGGGCGGCAAGCCCGCTCACGGCAGCGTGTCGTAGCCTTCGCCGAAGCCCTTGAGGTCGACCGGGATGCCGATGCCTTCCTCCGGCGACTGGAAGACGATGAAAGTGGCGGTGGCGCCGGAGCGGAAGGTCTTCAGCAACTCTTCCTCGAGCACGACCTCGGCGTAGCAGCCGTCGGAGAAGCACCGCACGAAATAGGCGCGGCCGATGTCCTTGCCGTCGACGTTGAGGCCGAGGCCGTTCGGCAGCAGCACGCCGAGGGGGGCGAGAACACGCAGGATCTTCGCCTTGCGGTCCGCGGTCTTCAGCACGACGACCGAAAGGCCGACTTCGGGCCTGTCCTCGGCGATGACGTTCTGCATCAGCGCGCATTGTTCGGCGGAGGCGCCCGCCGGCTGGTCGCAGACGATCGACCAGGCGCCATGGTTCGACTTGACCGTACCGGGCTGCTGGGCTGCGGCGATGGCCGGAAGCGAACCGGCCGCGACCACGAGGACGGCAAGGCTGCGGACCGCTTTTGCCGGCCAGGGGAGGGAACCGAAACCCATGAATACCTCAAAGACTCGAATCAGACAGGCTATTCTTGAAGAGCGCCGCCGGAAATGAAAAGACCTGACGGTGGATTTCCAGTGCTTCACGGCGGAAATAGGACCGGAAGCGCGACAAGCGCATTGCTTGCCGCGGCAGCGGCCGGAACGAGCGCGGGCAGCGGGCCGGCTTGGGCAGTCCGCCCTGCCTTCCGCCTTTCGTTGCGGCGTCCGGTGCTGTAAGGATAGTGGAAAAAATCGCCCGGTCCGCCGCAGTCTTGCTTTTGCGCAAAAATGCCGCACGGGCTTTCCTCCGTGGCGGTTGCGGCGAGCCGGAAACTGTGATTTTAAGCGAGCGGTATAGCAGGGATTCTGCGTTTCCGTTTGATCCCAGTCAAACGCATCGGGGAGATACGTTGTGAAAAACAAAGCTTTTGCAGGTCTGGCCGCTCTCGGCTGTCTGCTCTTTGCTTCGGGCGCCTGGGCGGACCAGCCGCTCGAATGGCAGAAGGGGCTTCAGCCCGCTGCCACCTCCATCATGGAGGAGATCCGCTGGTTCGAGCAGTACACCCTCTGGTTCATCGTCCCGATCACGCTCTTCGTCCTGCTTCTTCTCATCATCGTCGTCGTCAAGTTCCGCGAAGGCGCCAACCCGGTGCCGTCGAAGACGAGCCACAACACGGCGATCGAAGTCGTCTGGACCGTTGGTCCGGTCGTCATCCTTCTCTTCCTCGCGATTCCCTCCTTCCAGCTGCTGACCAAGCAGCTCGCGCCCACCGAGGAGCCGGAACTGACGGTGAAGGCGACGGGCTATCAGTGGTACTGGGGTTATGAATACCAGGTCGGTGAAAGCCCGCTCGCCTTCGACAGCCTGCTGCTGCAGGACGGCGATCGCGCCGCCGCCGGCAAGGACGACAAGGCCGTCTATCCCCGTCTGCTCGCCGTCGACAATGAAGTCGTCGTCCCCGTCGGCAAGCACGTCCGCCTGCTCGTCACGGCAGCCGACGTGATCCACGCCTTCGCGATGCCGTCCTTCGGCGTGAAGATCGACGCCATTCCGGGCCGCCTCAACGAGACCTGGTTCAAGGCCGACCGCGAAGGCCTGTTCTACGGCCAGTGTTCCGAGCTCTGCGGCAAGGATCACGCCTATATGCCGATCGCGATCCGCGTCGTTTCGCAGGAGAAGTTCGATTCGTGGCTTTCCGCCGCGGCGACCGACCTCGGTGCGGCCAACAAGGCTCTGATCGCGTCGGTCGACGGCGCGACCAAGTCGGTCGACGTCGCCGAAAACGCCGCGCAGTAAATCCCGAGGAGTGAGATCCATGGCCGGAACAACCGCTACCCACGGCGATCATCACGATCACCACGAACACAAGCCGCTCTCCTTCTTCCAGCGCTGGTTCCTTTCGACGAACCACAAGGACATCGGCACGCTCTACCTGATCTTCGCGATCGTCGCCGGCATCGTCGGCGGCACGCTGTCGGTCTTCATGCGCGCCGAGTTGCAGGAGCCGGGCATCCAGATCTTCCACGGCCTGGCCTCGATGGTCTACGGCATGGAGGGCGACGCCGCGCTCGACGGCGGCAAGCACATGTTCAACGTCTTCACGACGGCGCACGCGCTGATCATGATCTTCTTCATGGTCATGCCGGCGCTGATCGGCGGTTTCGCCAACTGGATGGTGCCGATCATGATCGGCGCGCCGGACATGGCCTTCCCGCGCATGAACAACATCTCCTTCTGGCTGGTCGTGCCGGCCTTCCTGCTGGTGCTGCTCTCGATGTTCGTCGAGGGGCCGGCAGGCGCCTATGGCGTCGGCGGCGGCTGGACGATCTATCCGCCGCTGTCGACATCCGGACAGCCCGGGCCCGCGATGGACTTCGCCATTCTCGGCCTGCACATCGCCGGTGCCTCGTCGATCCTCGGTGCGATTAACTTCATCACGACGATCCTCAACATGCGCGCGCCGGGCATGACGCTGCACAAGATGCCGCTCTTCGCCTGGTCGGTGCTGATCACCGCCTTCCTGCTTCTCCTGTCGCTGCCGGTCCTGGCGGGTGCCATCACCATGCTGCTGACCGACCGCAATTTCGGCACGGCCTTCTTCGCGCCGGAAAACGGCGGTGACCCGATCCTCTTCCAGCACCTGTTCTGGTTCTTCGGCCACCCCGAGGTCTACATCCTGATCCTGCCGGGTTTCGGCATCATCAGCCACATCGTCTCGACCTTCTCGCGCAAGCCGATCTTCGGCTATCTCGGCATGGCCTATGCCATGGTGGCGATCGGCGCCGTCGGCTTCATCGTGTGGGCGCACCACATGTATACGGTCGGCATGTCGCTCGACACGCAGCGCTACTTCGTCTTCGCGACGATGGTCATCGCGGTTCCGACGGGCGTGAAGATCTTCTCGTGGATTGCCACGATGTGGGGCGGCTCGATCCGCTTCACGACGCCGATGGTCTGGGCGATCGGCTTCATCTTCCTGTTCACGGTCGGCGGTGTCACGGGCGTGCAACTCGCAAACGCCGGCCTCGACCGGGCGCTGCACGACACCTACTACGTGGTTGCCCACTTCCACTACGTGCTGTCGCTCGGCGCCGTCTTCGCGATCTTCGCGGCCTGGTACTACTGGTTCCCGAAGATGACCGGCTACATGTATTCGGAATTCCTCGGCAAGCTGCACTTCTGGGTGATGTTCGTCGGCGTGAACCTCGTGTTCTTCCCGCAGCATTTCCTCGGCCTTGCCGGCATGCCGCGCCGCTATATCGACTATCCGGATGCGTTCGCCGGCTGGAACTACGTGTCCTCGATCGGCTCCTACATTTCGGCTGTCGGCGTTCTCATCTTCCTCTTCGGCCTCTTCGAGGCCTTCGCGAAGAAGCGCGTCGCCGGCGACAACCCGTGGGGCGAGGGTGCGAACACGCTGGAATGGCAGCTTTCCTCGCCGCCGCCGTTCCACCAGTGGGAGCAGCTTCCGCGGATCAAGTAGGATCCAGGAACCATAGAGAGGCCGCCAGCTTGGCGGCCTCGCCAATCGGACGGGCACCTGCCCGCCGGGAGCGGCCGAACGGCCCGGGACGACGGTTATGGCAGTCTTCGATCACAATGAAGCGGTTGAGCGGACGGGCGAGGTCTACCTCTCCGAAGCGTCGCCGCGCGATTATTTCGAGCTCCTGAAGCCGCGCGTCATGTCGCTTGTCGTCTTCACCGCGCTCGCCGGCCTCGTGCTCGCGCCCGGCCATATCAACCCGCTGATCGGCTTCATCGCGATCCTCTGTATCGCCGTGGGCGCCGGAGCCTCCGGTGCCCTGAACATGTGGTACGACGCCGACATCGACGCCGTCATGTCGCGCACGGCGAGCCGGCCGATCCCGTCGGGCCGCATCCGGCCGGAAGAGGCGCTCGCCTTCGGCCTGACGCTTTCCGCCTTCTCGGTCGTGATCCTCGGCCTCGTCGTCAACTGGCTCTCCGCCGGGCTTCTCGCCTTCACCATCTTCTTCTACGTGGTCGTCTACACGATGTGGCTGAAGCGCTCGACGCCGCAGAACATCGTCATCGGCGGTGCGGCGGGCGCCTTCCCGCCGATGATCGGCTGGGCCTGCGTCACGGGCGGCGTCTCGATCGAGAGCATCGTGCTCTTCCTCATCACCTTCCTCTGGACGCCGGCGCATTTCTGGGCGCTGGCGCTCTTCAAGATGCGCGACTATGGCGCAGTCGGCGTCCCCATGCTGCCGAACGTGGCCGGCGAGGCGACCACCAAGGTCCAGATCGTCATCTATGCGGTGCTGACCGCGGTGATCGCCGTGGTTCCCGCCGTGCTCGGCTTCGCGAGCCTCTGGTACGGGCTCTTCGCCGCGGCGCTCGGCCTCGGGTTCGTCTGGTATTCCATCGGTGTGCTGCGCATGCCGGAAGCCGACCGCGCCATGGTGCCGGCCAAGAAGCTCTTCGCCTTTTCGATCCTTTACCTTTTCGCCGTCTTCTTAGCGCTGATCGGCGATCACCTGATCGCCAAGCTGCTGTGAGGGAGCCGATGGAAACCGTAACGCTCAACGACAGGCAGAAGAAGTCGCGCCGGGGCCGGAACATCGCGCTCGCGCTGACGCTTGGCGGCCTCGTCGTGTTGTTCTACATCGTCACGCTGGTGAAATTCGCCGGCGGCATGGTGGAGTAGGCCGATGAGCGATGCCCCGCAGACCAACGGCAAGCTCGGCAACGGCACGATCGTTGCGGCCTGTCTGACCTTCGTCGTGGCGATGGTCGGCATGGCCTATGCCGCCGTGCCGCTCTACGAGATGTTCTGCAAGGTGACCGGCTACGGCGGCACGACGCAGCGCGTCGAGCAGATGTCGGACGTGGTGCTCGACCGCACGGTCAAGGTACGCTTCGATGCCAATACCGCGCCGGGCCTGCCCTGGCAGTTCGAACCCGTCCAGCGCGAAGTGGAACTGAAGATCGGCGAGACCGTGCAGGTCATGTACCGCGCCCGCAACCTTTCGACGCGCGATACGAAGGGCCAGGCGACCTTCAACGTCACGCCGCAGTCCGCCGGCGCCTATTTCAACAAGGTCCAGTGTTTCTGCTTCACGGAGACGATGCTGAAACCCGGCGAGGAGATGCTCATGCCGGTCGTCTTCTTCGTCGATCCGGCGATCGTCGAGCCGGTCGAGACGAAGAACATCCACACGCTCACGCTTTCCTACACCTTCTATCCGCACGAGGGCACGAAACCCGTTGCTGCCGTGTCGGACGAGGCGGGGAAGGCCGCAAACAAGCTTTGATCAGACAGGCGTTTCCGGCTATGTCGGGAACGACGCGATACATTCGGGGATAAGTCACATGGCCGATGCGCATCAGAAGAACCACGACTACCACATCATCGACCCGAGCCCGTGGCCGCTGCTTGCCGCGATCGGCGCCTTCATCTTGGCGATCGGCGGCATCGTCTACATGCGCTACCTCGCCGGCAGCTCGCTGAAGATCTTCGGCCTGGAGCTCGCCAATCCGTGGATCTTCGTCATCGGCCTGGTGATCACGCTCTACACCATGTACGCCTGGTGGGCCGATACGGTGAAGGAAGCGCACGAGGGACACCACACCCGCGTCGTGTCGCTGCACCTGCGCTACGGCATGATCATGTTCATCGCCTCGGAAGTGATGTTCTTCGTCGCCTGGTTCTGGGCGTTCTTCGATGCGAGCCTCTTTGCCGGCGAAGCCATCCAGGCAGCGCGCACCGAGTTCACCGGTGGCCAGTGGCCGCCGAAGGGCATCGAGGTGCTCGATCCCTGGCACCTGCCGCTCTACAACACCGTCATCCTGCTGCTCTCCGGCACCTGTGTCACCTGGGCGCACCATGCGCTGCTGCACGGCGACCGCAGGGGTCTCGTCCAGGGGCTGACGCTGACCGTTCTGCTCGGCGCGCTGTTCTCCTTCGTGCAGGGCTACGAATACGCTCACGCACCGTTCGCCTTCAAGGATTCGATCTACGGCGCGACCTTCTTCATGGCGACCGGCTTCCACGGTTTCCACGTGCTCGTCGGCACGATCTTCCTGACCGTCTGCCTCGTGCGCGCGCTCGGTGGCGATTTCACGCCGAAGCAGCATTTCGGCTTCGAGGCGGCGGCCTGGTACTGGCACTTCGTCGACGTGGTCTGGCTGTTCCTGTTCTTCTCCATCTACATCTGGGGTGGCTGGGGCGCACCGGTCCACTGAGCCCCGGGCTTTCTTGGATCCCGCATTCCGGCGGCCGCAGCAATGCGGCCGCCTTTCGTTGCGGGGCAGGTCGGGCGACGCGCCGGCGAACCGCGCCCTTTGCCGCAGTCGGCGCATTGGACATGGCGCATGCGAGGCGCTACCTACAGCGGAACGAGCGCTGCCGCAGAGGCACCGCCAGGTACCGGGAGCATCCGATGAACGAGGACAAGGCACTCTACCCGCCCGTCGAGCCGATTGGCGCCGGCATCAAGGGCTGTTGCCCGCGCTGCGGCCAGGGAAAGCTGTTCGATGGATTTTTGAAGGTCAAGCCGCGCTGTGCCGGCTGCGGCCTCGACTATTCCTTTGCCGATTCCGGCGACGGCCCCGTCGTTTTCGTTATCCTGATCGTCGGCTTCATCGTTGTCGGCGCGGCGCTCTGGATGGAGGTGAACGTCAATCCGCCGCTCTGGGTTCACTTCATCCTATGGATCCCGCTTGCGGTCCTCTTCAGTCTGGCGCTTACCCGCATTCTGAAGGGCGTGCTGATCACGCTGCAATACCGCAACAGTGCGCGGCCGGGCGAGATCGACCGTGGCTGACGTCGCGGAACGGCAGGAATCGTCACATCCGGTTGGCCGCATACTCGCGGCACTCGGCATCGCGCTTGTCTTCGCCATTCTGCTGTCGCTCGGCACCTGGCAGGTCCAGCGCCTCCACTGGAAGGAGACGCTGATCGCCGACATCGCCGAACGGCGCGTCGCGACGCCGGTGCCACTGGCCGAAATCGAGGCGATGAAGGCTGCGGGCGGCGACATCGAATATCGCCCCGTTGCCGTGACGGGCACCTTCCTCAACAATCGCGAACGGCATTTCTTCGCCACCTGGAACGGCGTCACCGGCTACCACGTCTACACGCCGCTCGCGCTCGCGGACGGCCGTGTCCTCTTCGTCAACCGCGGTTTCGTCCCCTATGAGAACAAGGAGCCGGAGATGCGCAAGCAGGGCCAGCTCACCGGCCCGCAGACCGTAACCGGGCTGGCGCGCGACCGGCTTTCCGGCAAGCCGTCCTGGCTGGTGCCGGACAACGATCCGGCGCGCAACATCTTCTACTGGAAGGACATCGACCAGATGGCGGCGAGCGACGGTTTCGATTCGTCCCGCGTCGTGCCCTTCTTCGTCGACGCCGACGCGACCGCCAATCCGAACGGACTTCCGATCGGCGGCGTCACGCAGTTCGACCTGCCGAACAGCCACCTTCAATATGCTGTGACCTGGTACGGCCTTGCGCTGGCCCTTGCCGGCGTACTGATAGCTTTTCGTTTCAGAACCGAATAAGGGGGAGGAACACTCCTTGGCGGAGACAGGCGACCTTCGCATGACCGCAGAGAACGCTGCGCAACGGCCGGCCGGCCCCCGGTGGCAAACGGCGCGCCGGAGCCTTTCAACGGGCGGGTTTTGTGCTAAACCGGCCGAAAGCCGGCGATAGGCCGGACAGGACGAAACGAGACAGATGACCGCGATCGCCAACACCCTCGTCTTGCTGACGGCCCTCCTGCATGCGGGTTTCCTCTATCTGGAGATGTTCCTGTGGACGACGCCGCGGGGCCGCGCCATCTTCTGCATGGACGAGGAGAAGGCTGCGGCGACCGCGACGCTTGCCGCCAACCAGGGCCTCTACAACGGCTTCCTGGCGCTCGGTCTGGTGTGGGGGCTGCTGCACCCGGACCCGCTGTTTTCTTTCCAGCTCAAAGTGTTCTTCCTGCTCTGCGTCGTGGCGGCCGCGGCCTACGGCGCCCATACGGTGAGCCGCCGCATCCTCTATGTGCAGGGCGCGCCCGCCATGCTGGCCATGCTCTTCGTCGCGCTGAGCTACTGACATGAACGCCATGGTCAAAGCGCCGCTCACCATCCGCCTCTGCGGCCCGCGCGGCTTCTGCGCCGGCGTCGACCGGGCGATCCAGATCGTCGTGCTGGCGCTGAAGGCCTATGGCGCGCCGGTCTATGTCCGCCACGAGATCGTGCACAACCGCTACGTCGTCGAGGGGCTGGAGGCCAAGGGCGCGATCTTCGTCGAGGAGCTGGACGAGATCCCGGAGGAGCACCGTGCCCAGCCGGTGGTCTTCTCGGCCCATGGCGTGCCGAAATCCGTGCCGGCCGACGCGCAGGCGCGCAACCTCTTCTATCTCGATGCCACCTGTCCGCTTGTCTCCAAGGTCCACAAGCAGGCGATGCGCCACCAGCGGCTCGGCCGCCATGTCGTGCTGATCGGCCATGCCGGCCATCCGGAAGTGATCGGTACGATGGGACAGTTGCCGGAAGGCTCCGTCTCCCTGGTCGAGACCGTGGACGATGCCGCGGTCTATGCGCCGGCGGACCCCGACAATCTCGGCTTCGTGACGCAGACGACCCTGTCGGTCGACGATACCGCGGGCGTCATCGCCAAGCTGCAGGAGCGCTTTCCCAACCTGACGGCGCCGGCCGCCGATTCGATCTGCTATGCGACGACCAACCGCCAGGAGGCGGTGAAGCAGGCGGCCCCCGGCTGCGACCTCTTCCTTGTCGTCGGAGCGCCTAACTCCTCGAATTCCAAGCGCCTCGTCGAGGTGGCCCTGCGCGCCGGCGCGACGCAGTCGATCCTGGTCCAGCGCGCGTCGGAAATCGACTGGGACGCGCTCGGCGATATCCGTACGGTGGGGCTCTCGGCGGGGGCATCGGCGCCGGAGGTCATCGTCAACGAGATCATCGAGGCCTTCCGGGCCCGCTACGCGGCGACCGTGGAGCTGGCCGACACGGTCGAGGAGAACGAGAATTTCCTCGTCAACCGCGAGCTGCGTAATATTGCCCTGACGCCGGCCGACATGGCCTTCGTCAACGGAGATTGATTGACGGACCCCGGCGCGCCCGCGTCTTATTCGAGTGAACGATTTTGGCAGTCTATACCGATATTTCCGAGGACGATCTCGCCCGCTTCCTGACCGCCTATGACGCGGGCACGCTGCTGTCCTACAAGGGCATCGCCGAGGGCGTCGAGAACTCCAACTTCCTGCTGCACACGACCGCCGGCAGCTTCATCCTGACGCTCTACGAGAAGCGGGTCGACCGCGACGACCTGCCGTTCTTCCTCGGCCTGATGCACCATCTGGCCGAAAAGGGGCTTTCCTGCCCGCTGCCGCTGCCGCGCAAGGACAACGCGCTGCTCGGTGAACTCTCCGGCCGGCCGGCGGCGATCATCACCTTCCTCGAGGGCATGTGGCTTCGCAAGCCGGCGGCGAAACATTGCCGCGAGGTCGGCCGGGCGCTGGCCGCGATGCATGTGGCGGGCGAGGGCTTTGCGCTGACGCGCAGAAACGCGCTGTCGGTCGACGGCTGGCGGCCGCTCTGGGAGAGGTCCGAGGCGCGGGCCGACGAGGTGGAGGCCGGCCTGCAGGCGGAGATCGGGGCCGAACTCGCCCTGCTGGAAGACCGCTGGCCGATGGCGCTGCCGGCCGGCGTCATCCATGCGGACCTCTTCCCGGACAACGTCTTCTTCATCGGCGACCGGCTGTCCGGCCTCATCGACTTCTATTTCGCCTGCAACGACCTGCTGGCCTACGACGTCGCCGTCTGCCTGAACGCCTGGTGCTTCGAGAAGGACGGCTCCTTCAACCTGACGAAGGGCATGGCGCTGCTCGCCGGCTATGAAAGCATCCGGCCGCTCTCCGATGCCGAGGCCGCCGCCCTGCCGGTCCTGTCGCGCGGCGCGGCGCTGCGCTTCTTCCTGACCCGGCTCTACGACTGGCTGATGACGCCGCCGGGCGCGCTGGTGGTCAAGAAGGACCCGCTCGAATATCTGCGCAAGCTGCGCTTCCACAGGCAGGTGGCCAACGCCGCCGAATACGGGCTTTCGCGATGAAACATGTCGATATCTTCACCGACGGGGCCTGCTCCGGCAATCCCGGCCCCGGCGGCTGGGGCGCGGTGCTGCGCTACGGGGAGACCGAGAAGGAGCTTTTCGGCGGCGAGGCGCAGACGACCAACAACCGCATGGAGCTCTTGGCCGCGATCACGGCGCTGAGCGCGCTGCGGGCGCCCTGCGAGGTCGACCTCTACACCGACTCGAAATACGTCATGGACGGCATCGAGAAGTGGATCCACGGCTGGAAGCGGAACGGCTGGAAGACCGCCGACAGGAAGCCGGTGAAGAACGGCGAGCTGTGGCAGGCGCTCGACGAGGTGCGCGGCCGCCACAAGGTGACGCTGCACTGGGTCAAGGGCCATGCGGGCCACCCGGAGAACGAACGCGCCGACGAGCTCGCGCGCAAGGGCATGGAGCCGTTCAAGGGGCGACCGGCGAGAGCATAGCCAGATCGGCGCGGCATGGTGAGCGTGATGCCGGCCCTACCAATGACGTGCGTTTCGACACCTGCCTTTTCGGGGCGGTTCTCATGACCGAAGATGTTGGAAGGCAGGGGATCGGTATGGCTATCATGTTCGCCGCCCTTGATGGCTCGGGAGGCAGAGCCGCCCGGTCTCCACACCTGACCCGACCGCACCCCAGGCTCTGCGATTGATCGCCGTGTAGGGTAAGGCGGTTGATCGCGGACCGCGTTTCGGGGGCCGGCCGGCCCTGTTTGGGTTTGCGCCAGGGGCCGTCGTCCATCGGTTGCCGGTCCTCGTCGTCTCTGCGGCAACGCACATCAAAAATGCCCGGACGACATGCCCGGGCATCGGTGGTTCGTCAGACGGGATGACGTTTCGGTCGACCTGGCTATTCAGAGCTGCCCGATCATTGCCGCGGCTGCCGAGACGGTGGCCTGGCCGGGGCTTTCCTCGACGTTCAGCGTCTTTACGACGCCGTCCTCGACAAGCATCGAATAGCGCTTGGAGCGGATGCCGAGCGTGCCGGCGGAGAGGTCGGCATCCATGCCGATTGCCTTGGTGAAGGCGGCGTCCCAGTCGGCGAGGAAGCGCAGCTTGCCGGCGCCGCCGGTATGGGTGGCCCAGGCGCCCATCACGTGGTGGTCGTTGACCGACAGCACCATGATGTCGTCGACGCCCTTGGCAAGGATCGCGTCGCGGTTTTCCAGATAGCCCGGCAGGTGGTTGAGCGAGCAGGTGGGCGTGAAGGCACCCGGCACCGCGAAGAGCACGACGCGCCTGCCCTGGAAAAGGTCGTCGGTCGAGACCTCCGCCGGCCCGTCCGGCGTGCGTTCCTTGATCGTCAGCGATGGCAGCTTGTCTCCGACGGCGATTGTCACGGTTCCTGTCTCCCTTCGTTGGGCAGTGCGCCCGGTCGCGTTCGGCCGGACTATAGGCGATGATCAATCCAAGGCAAGCGGCGTTTCGATCGCCGTGTCGCCGCTTTCCGCCGTGAAGAGGATCGTGGCGGCGGGGAGGTCGAGCGCCTTCGGTTTGTGGACGAGCGGTATGCGCGCCGTGTAGCCGCCGTCTGCGGCGATCGTCACGACCGCGGCGCCGAACTGCAGCCCGCCGTCGCCCGAGGCGAAGGCCTCCGGCAGGTGTCCGCCGGCCGGTGCGATGAATGTCACCGAGAGATGCTGCTGCTGCGCATCCCAGGACGCGGCCGTCACGCGGAAGGCTCCGCCGGCGGCCGCGGGCAACCGCGCCTCGGCCTGCTCGACCGCCGCCACGTCCAGCGGGTTCGCAAAGCTCTCCCCGCCGGCATCGGCCGTCAGGTTCGCCTGGAGCGGGATGCAGATCTCCTTGCAGATGCCGAGGAAGACCGATGCCGTCACCGCCTGCGAACCGCCCGACGACCGGAGCGCCAGCGGCAGTCCCACGGACCGGTCATAGCCGACATAACGCGTCGTACCGTCGTCGAAGCGCTTCGGCAGCGGAAAGCCGATCTTTTCCAGCGTGACGCCGGCGGCATCCGGCAGGGCGATTTCCGGCGGAATGCCGCTTTCGCCGGGATCGCGCCAGTAGGTCTTCCAGCCGGGCAGGAGCCTGATGTCGAGAAGGCCGCGGATGTTTCCCTCGGCATCGGCCGGCAGGGTGACGAGACGGACGCGCCCGCCCTGGCTCTCCACCCATTGCGACGCCGCGGCGCCGGCATCCCGGGGGGCGACGATGCCGACGAGGCAGAGAAGAAGGAGACTGAGAACGGAAAACTTCATGCACATCTCTCGGCGGCCCCACGGCCGCATTTCAACGAATTCTGCACCCGCCCGTCCGCAAGCGGTTGATCGGAAACGATCCCGCTTTAGCTCCAAAGAAGGGCGGCAATCGGACCACGCGTAATTTACCCGAAAGGCGGATTCGACGCTTTTCATTTGCCCGTGAATTGGTAGGCTGTGCAATTATGGTCATTCCCATGCTGCGGCACAATCGCGAACGCGGATTTCTTGACGGCCAGTTCCTGGTCGCCATGCCGGGCATGCTCGACAAGAATTTCGAGCGCACGGTCGTCTATATCTGCGCCCATTCCGATGACGGCGCGATGGGCTTCGTCATCAACCGGCCGCAGCCCCTGAGCTTCTCCGACGTGCTCCTTCACCTGCAGCTGCTCGACGAGGGTGAGGTCATCCGCCTGCCGGGCGACACCCGCGATTTTCCGATCCGCAGCGGCGGCCCGGTGGAGAGCGGACGCGGCTTCGTGCTGCACTCCGACGACTACATGTCGGAATCCAGCATTCCCGTCAGCGACGACATCTGCCTGACGGCGACGCTCGACATCGTGCGCGCCATCTCGCGCGGCCGGGGGCCGCGCCGCGGCCTGATGATGCTCGGCTATGCCGGCTGGGGCGCGGGTCAGCTCGAAGGCGAGATCGGCGCCAACGGCTGGCTGACCTGCCCGGCCGAGGAGGACATGATCTTCGACATGCGGCTCGAGGACAAGTATGACCGCGTGCTCGCCCATATGGGCATTTCGCCGGCCATGCTGTCCAGCGAGGCCGGCCACGCCTGACCGGCATTCTCCCGAGACCCAAGGAACAAGTCACGGCGGCGCCCGTTTCCGGCCCGCATGAAGGATCGTGCGGTCGAACGAAAGAGCCGTGCGATGGGCGGCATCGCTGACAAGGTCAAGGGCAGGACCCGGAAGGCGGCCGGCAAGGCCAAGGACGCGGTCGAGGGTGCCGTCGGCCGTCTCTGAATGCCACATCTATAGCCCGCCGCCGGTTTGTGGCGGCGGGAAATCAAGCGTCCGTGCGGCTTGCCGCCGCCGGGCGCTTCTTCCGGCTGGGGAACCCGATGAAGCTTTTTCGCTGCGCCAATTGCGACCAGACGATCCACTTCGACAACAGGCAGTGCATACGGTGCGGCGCCATGCTCGGTTTCCGGGCCGACGACGTCGCGCTGCATGCGCTCGTGCCCGTCGGCGGCGACCGGTGGCAGGTGACCGGCGACGGCCCGCAGGACTATCGCTTCTGCCACAACGCGGCGATCGACGTCTGCAACTGGCTGGTGCCTGCAGAGGGCGCCGAAACGCTCTGCGTCGCCTGCCGCCACAACCGCATCGTGCCGATGACGGACCCGCAGGGCCGGGAGCGCTGGCGGCGCATCTGCCAGGCCCAGCGCCATCTCTTCTACTCGCTGCTGCGCTGGAACCTGCCGCGTCCGACGCGCGCCGAGCAGCCGGAGGGCGGTCTCGTCTTCGACTTCCTCGCCGACGAGGTCGATGCCAACGGCGCCATCGTGCCGGCGATGACCGGCCACGAGGATGGCCTCATCAGCCTGCGTGCCGCCGAGGCCGACGACGTCGTGCGGGAAGGCGTAAGGGTTTCCATGAACGAGCCGTACCGCTCGCTGCTCGGCCATTTCCGCCACGAGATCGGTCATTTCTACTGGACGCAGCTCGTGCGCGACGAGGCGACCCTCGCCGAGGCGCGCAGGCTTTTCGGCGACGAGCGGGAGGACTATGCGACAGCCCTGCAGCGCAACTACGAGCAGGGCCCGCCGCCCGACTGGCGGCAGCATTTCATCAGCACCTATGCGAGCTGCCATCCGGCGGAGGACTTCGCCGAGTGCTGGGCGCATTTCTTCCATATCGTCGACACGCTGGAGACGGCCCGCGCCTTCGGCCTCAACACGGACCCGAAGGGCCACGAGGAGCTGGAAGCCGAGGTGACCTTCGATCCCTATCGCGCACCCGATGCCGGCAGGCTGGTCGAGGCCTGGGTGCCGCTCAGCGTCGTCATGAACGCCATTCAGCGCTCCATGGGACAGCCGGACAGTTATCCCTTCGTGCTGCCGCCGCCGGTCGTCGCCAAGCTCGACTTCATCAACCGTATGGTTCTTCTTTGAAGCGGGATCGACCTGCGGTATAATAGCGACGTGGCGCCTGCGCCCCGCATCCCGCGCCCGCAAGCGGCCACGACATGCCGGAGACCGGCAGAAGGCCAGCGGAAATCACCTCTTCTGCCGGGTTACCCGGCGAAAGGAGGTGCGTCATGTTACGCAATATGACTCATGGCCTTTTCGGCGCCGTCATGTTGGCGGCAACGATGACGGCCTTTCCCGGAACCGCCGGCGCCCAGACCCCGCACAATTGTGCCGGCCGCGGCGCCGTCACGGGCTTTCTCGGCAGCGTGCATACGGAGCACCTGTCGGCCTTCGGCCTCATCAATCCCCAGGCGGTGGTCGAAATCTACGTCTCGGATCGCGGAAGCTGGACCATCGTCGTCACGACGGCGGCCGGCCTGAGCTGCATCGTGCTGTCCGGCGAAGGCTGGCAGGAGGTGCCGCAACCCGTCGGACCCAAGGCATGACACCGGGCGCTGCGTGCTGAACTCACGCCCGCTTCATCAGCGGAAAGCGCTCCTTGAGCAGGCGGAGGACGGAATCGTAGCCGATCGGCGGGCCGAAGAGGTAACTCTGGCCGTATTCGCAGCCCATGCCGGCGAGCTCGATGGCGTCCTCCTCCGTCTCGATGCCTTCCGCCACGACCTGCATCTCCAGCTCGCGCGCCATGGAGACGACGGAGCGCAGCAGCACGGCGCGCTTGTCCGACCCGTCACGGATCAGCGCCTTGTCGATCTTGATCGTGTCGAAGGGGAAGCGTGTCAGATAGGCGAGCGACGAATGGCCGGTGCCGAAATCGTCGAGCGCCAGGCCGAGGCCGGCCTCGCGCAGCTTGTCGAGCACCAGCCGCGCCTGCTCGGCATTCTCCATCACGACGGATTCCGTCAGTTCCAGCTTCAGCTTGTGCGCCTCGCAGCGCGTCTTGGAGAGCACCGCCCTCACGTCGTTGTAGAGGTCGTTGTTGAGAAGCTGGGCGCTCGACAGATTGACGGAGACGAAGATCGGCAGCTCTCCCGTCTGGAGCTGCCAGTCCATCAGGTCGCCGGCCGCCTTGTCGAAGGCGAACATGCCGAGCTGGCTGATCAGGTTGGAGGTCTCGGCAACCGGGATGAACTCGGCCGGCGAGATGTTGCCGCGCTTCGGATGGTCCCAGCGCATCAGCGCCTCGAAGCCCGCGATCTCCGCATCGGCAAGCCTGACGATCGGCTGGTAGACGAGGGAGAGCTCCTTGCGCTCGAGCGCGCGGCGCAGATCCGTCTCGAGCTGCAGCCGGTCGGTGCCCATCGTGCGGAAAGCGGGGCGGAAGGGTTCGACGCGGTTGCCGCCGGCCTTCTTGGCGCGGAACATGGCAAGCTCGGCGTCGTTGAGCAGGCCCGTCGCATCCTGCTGCTGGTCGACCCAGGAGACGAGGCCGATCGATGCGGTGAGGATGATCTCGCGGTTGCCGAAGGTGAGCGGCACCATGATCGCCTTGCTCACCGCATCGGCGAAATCCGCGACCTTCGCGGGGTCGCGCTCGGAAAGCAGGATCAGGCCGAACTGGTCGCCGGAAAGCCGCGCCAGCGTGTCCTGCGGCTTCAGCAGCCGCCGCAGCCGGCGCGTCAGCGCGACGAGGATATTGTCGCCGGCGGCGATGCCGAGCGCGTCGTTGACCTGCTTGTAGCGGTCGATGTCGATCGCGAGCACGGTCGGACGCACGGCGTCGGAGCCCGTCAGCACGAGCAGCGCCTGCAGGCGGTCGAGGAAGATCTGGCGGTTCGGCAGGCCGGTCAGGTTGTCGTGCAGCGCGTCCTGCAGCAGCCGGTCGACGGAGTTCCTCTGTTCGGTGATGTCGATGATCGTGCCGACGCAGCGGATGATCTCGCCGTTGGCGCCCAGCACCGGCCGGGCGCGGATGGCAAGCCAGTGATAGTGGCCGTCCTCGGCGCGGGCCCGGAACTGGTGGTTGAGGCGGCCCTTGCGGTGTTCGAGCAGCACGTCGAGCGTCGCGCGGAAGCGGTCCCGGTCGTCCGGATGGAGCCGTGGCAGCCAGTTGCGCGCCGGTCCGTGCATGGAGCCCGGCGAAAGGCCGAGCTGGATCGAGATGTCGGGGATGGTGACGACCCGGTCGCGGGCGACGTCCCAGTCCCAGACCGTGTCGCCCGAGCCGGTCAGCGCCAGCGACTGGCGTTCGAGATCGGAGAACAGGCCCTGGCCGTAGCCGCCGCCGGCAAAGGCATGCTGCATCACGGTGAAGCCGATGAGCAGCACGATCAGCACCAGCCCGCCGCCGAGCGCCGGCTGCACGATGTCGTTGTCGAGCCGGCCGGTGACGGTGAGCCAGGCGCCGAACAGCCAGACGAGGATCAGCGACCAGGCCGGCACGAGCAGGATGGCGCGGTCGTAGCGGTTGAAGCCGAGATAGGCGATGAGCACGATGCCGGCCGAGGCAGTCAGCGCGAAGGAGAGGCGCGCGATGCCGGACGCGATCGGCGGGTCGTAGATCGCGACGCCGAAGAGCAGGCCGAGGCCGAGGATCCAGGCGAAGGTCGCGTAGGAGAGGTGCGTGTGCCAGCGGTTGAGGTTGAGATAGGTGAACAGGAAGACGACGAGGCCGACGGCCAGCGACACCTCCGTTCCCGCCCGCCATATGCGTTCGTCGCCGGCGGTCACGCTGATGAGCTTCGAGAGGAAGCCGAAGTCGACGCAGATATAGCCGAGCACCGCCCAGGCGAGTGCCGCCGTCGCCGGCAGCATCGAGGTGCCCTTGACGACGAAGAGGATGGTGAGGAACACCGCGAGCAGACCGGCAATGCCGAGCACGATGCCGCGGTAGAGCGTGAAGGCGTTGACCGTGTCCTTGTAGGCGTCCGGCTCCCAGAGATAGATCTGCGGCAGTTCCGGCGTTGCGAGTTCCGCGACGAAGGTCACCACCGAGCCGGGGTTCAGCGTGATGCGGAAGACGTCCGCCTCCTCGCTCGGCTCGCGGTCCAGCGCGAAACCTTCGCTCGGCGTGATCGAGAGGATGCGCTGGGCGCCGAGGTCCGGCCAGAAGAGCTTGGAGCGCACGAGTCGGAAATGCGGCGCGACGATCACGCGTTCGAGCTGCTCCTCCGATACGTTGGCGAGCGCGAAGACGGCCCAGTCGCCGGCATGGGTCTCGGAGGTCGGTCGCACTTCGATGCGCCGCACGATGCCGTCGGTGCCCGGCGCCGTCGAGACCTGGAAGGCGCCCTCGCGGCCGGCATAGATCTCCGTCGTCGCCGTCAGGTCGAGCGCCGTGTCGTCACGCGAAATCTGCACCGGTTCCACGGCGCCCGCCGGCGTCGCGGAAAGGCCGGCCCAGGTCAGTATCGCCATGAGCAGAATGGCGGCAAGCCTGCGGCTGGCGGGCAGCAGTGGCGACGCGTTGTGAAGGGTCATCGATAGAGCATGGTCCTATGGCCGGGGCGGCGTCCGCCAAGGGGTCCGTCGCGGGCAGGGAGGCTCACGACCGGGCGTCCATGGCAAGCAACGAATACATGACGTGGTCGCGCCATTCCCCGTTTATTTTCAGATACTCCCTGAGATAGCCTTCGCGCTGAAAGCCGGCCTTTTCAAGGAGGCGGATGCTTCTCACGTTGTCCGGAATACAGGCTGCCTCGATGCGGTGCAACTGAAGCGGGCCAAAGATGTGGGGAATGACCAGCCGGAGCGCCGCGAGCATGTGTCCCTTGCCGGCGTGAGGCTCGCCCATCCAGTAGCCGATCATGCAGCACTGCGCCGAACCGCGGCGGATATAGCCGATGGTGATACCGCCGAGCAGCACCTGCTCGGGCCGCGAAAAGAGCAGGAGCGGCACGGCCTGGCCGGATTCGTATTCCTGTTCGTTGCGGTTCACCCGCGAGCGGAAGGCGCCCTCCGTCAGCTCGTCGCCCCGCCAGGTCGGCTCCCAGGGTTCGAGGAAGCGCCGGCTTTCGGAGCGCAGCGGATACCACTGCCGATAGTCGGCATAGCGGGGCAGGCGCAGGAGATGGTGTTCGTCGGCGAGCTCGAAGGCATCGGACTGCCGCGACAGGAACCGAAAGACCGATCTCGCCATCTATGCCGACGCCTCCGCCACGACTGCCGGGCATGGCCGCCGTGCGCCAGTGCCGGGCCGGCCGTTCCGCGGCCGCATGTTCGGGAACTCTAAGCCAGCAGCCGCGACCCCGTCAAACCCGTTGTTGCCGGAACAGGTCAGCTTGCCGCGCGCTGCAGCGGCGTGTGACGCGACAGGCCGCGCACGATGTCGCTCATCGAGGCGAGATGGTCGAGCGGTCCGATCGCCGAAAGCGTCGGCGCCGTGTCGAAGAACAGCCGCCCGGCAAGATCGGTCAGCCGCTCGGTCGTGATGCCCGCGAGGCGCTCCATCAGTTCCTCGTTCGGGATCGGCCGGCCGTAGAGCATCATCTGGCGGGCGATCTGGCCGGCGCGCGCCGCCGGGCTTTCCTGGCCCATCAGAAGCTGCGCGCGGATCTGGGCCCGCGCCCGGTCGATCTCCTGCTGGTCGATCCGGTCGGAGGACTTGCGAAGCTCGTCGATGATGACGGGAACGAGTTCCGGCAGGTTCTCGCCGCCCGTTGCCGCGTGGATGCCGAAGATGCCGGTATCGGAAAAGCCCCAGTGGAAGGCATAGACCGAATAGCAGAGGCCGCGGTGCTCCCGGACCTCCTGGAACAGGCGGGAGGACATGCCGCCGCCGAGGATGTTGGCAAGGATCTGCGAGCAGTAGAAATCGCGGGCGTGGTAGGGCTTGCCCTCGAAGCCGAACAGCACCTGCGCGTCCATCAGGTCGCGGGTCTCGCGCACGTCGCCGCCGGAATAGCGGGCTTCCTCGAGCACAGGCGGTGCGTTCGGCGTCTGCGGCAGCCGCGCGAACCGGGCTTCCGCCTCCCGCACGAAGCTCTCGTGCTCGACGGCGCCGGCGGCCACGACGAACATGCGGTCCGTCGTGTAGTTGCGTCCGAGATAGTTGCGGATCTGGTTCGGCTGGAAGGAGAGGACCGTTTCCGGCGTGCCGAGGATCGCCCGGCCGATCGTCTGGCCGCGATAGGCGGTTTCGGAGAACTTGTCGAAGACCACGTCGTCGGGCGTATCGTTCGCCGCGCCGATCTCCTGCAGGATGACGTGTTTCTCGCGCCGCAGTTCCTCGTCGTCGAAGACCGATTCCGTCAGGATGTCGGCAAGGATGTCGATCGCCAGCGGCACGTGGTCCTTGAGGACCCGGGCGTAGTAGGAGGTCGTTTCGGTGGATGTGGCGGCGTTCACTTCGCCGCCGACATTCTCGATCTCCTCGGCGATCTCCCGCGCGCTCCGGCGCGAGGTGCCCTTGAAGGCCATGTGCTCCAGAAGATGGGCGATGCCATGTTCGTCGACGGTTTCGTTGCGCGAACCGGACTTGATCCAGACGCCCAGGGCAACGCTCTCGAGATGGGGCATCGCCTCGGTTACTACCGTCAGCCCGGACGGGAGCCGGGTACACTCTACTTTCATCATCCGTCTTTCCGCGATCGTTAGCCCCGGATGCGCGCACGGTCGGCGATGAAAGTCTCGACCGTCTTCAGGTCCGCATCCAGCACTTCGAAGCGCTCCTCCCTTTGCATGAGGTCAGCAAGCCACGTCGGAAGCGCCGGGTCAATACCGCAGGCCGATTTTACCGCGGCGGGAAATTTCGCCGGATGGGCCGTGGCAAGCGTTACCATCGGCGAACGCGGCTTCTCGTTCTTCGCCGCGACGAAGACGCCGGTGGCGGTGTGCGGGTCGATCAGGTAGCCGGTCGCGGCAAGCGTGTCCCTGATGGTCTTGGCCACCTGTTTCTCGCTGGCGCGGCCGGCCCGGAACTCCTTGCGGATCGCGGCAAGCGCCTTCTCGCCGATCTCGAAGGCACCGGACTGCTTGAGCCCGGCCATCGCGTTGCGGACCGCGCCGGCGTCGCGGCCGTGGGCCTCGAACAGCAGCCGCTCGAAGTTGGAGGATATCTGGATGTCCATCGACGGCGAGGTCGTGGCCTTGACCCCCCGCATCTCGTAGCGCCCCGACTTCAACGCACGGGCGAGGATGTCGTTGTCGTTGGTGGCGACCACCAGCCGGTCGATCGGCAGGCCCATCTTCTTCGCGACGTAGCCCGCGAAGATGTCGCCGAAATTGCCGGTCGGCACAGTGAAGGAGATCTTGCGGTCCGGTCCGCCGAGCGCGATGGCCGTCGTGAAATAATAGACGATCTGCGCCATGATGCGCGCCCAGTTGATCGAGTTGACGCCGGAAAGCGCCATGCGGTCGCGGAACGGCCCGTCGTTGAACATCGCCTTCACGAGGTCCTGGCAGTCGTCGAAATTGCCCTTGACGGCAAGCGCATGCACGTTCGCCGCCGTCGAGGTCGTCATCTGGCGCTGCTGCACCGGCGAGACCTTGCCATGCGGGAAGAGGATGAAGATGTCGGTGCGGTCGCGCCCGGCAAAGGCGTCGATCGCCGCGCCGCCCGTGTCGCCCGAGGTCGCGCCGACGATGGTCGCCCGTTCGCCGCGCTCGGCAAGCACGTGGTCCATCAGCCGGGCGAGGAGCTGCATCGCCACGTCCTTGAAGGCGAGCGTCGTGCCGTGGAAAAGCTCCATCACGAAGGCGTTCGGCCCGGTCTGGACGAGGGGGGCGATCGCCGGGTGGCGAAAGGTGGCATAGGCCTCGTCGATCATCGCGCGGAAGGCTGTCTCCTCGATCTCGCCGTCGACGAAGGGGGAGAGAACCGCAAAGGCGATCTCCTGGTAGGATTTGCCGCGCAGCGCCCGGATTTCCTTCTTCGAGAAGCTCGGCCAGTCCTTCGGCACGTAGAGGCCGCCGTCGCGCGCAAGCCCTGTCAGCAGCGCGTCACGAAAACCGAGGGAGGGGGCCTCGCCCCGGGTCGATACGTATTTCACGGTCTGTCATCCTTGCTGGGCGCCCGGCGGGGCGCAAAGGCGGTCGTTGCGAACAGGCGGCGGGGAGGGCGCATGTCCTCGACTGTCGCGGGCATCGATGCGTCGTCCTTCTAGCATCCGGTTTCGGTGTGCGCAGTTCCCGTTGCGGCAGTGCATGACGGGCTCGCAGCCCGCACCTGCCCGGGTTGCGCGGTTTTCGGCCGGCAAATTGTCGAAGGTCCGCCATTCGCAGATCGATTTTTTTTCACGCCGCTGCTATAGACCATCCGCGCGGGCCCTGAAAAGGCCCGTTTCGACAGTATCGATCGTGCGCCGTGAAGCCGGACGATTGCGCAGGCAGGAGTGAAAGTCACGTGTTCCAGATGAATAGTCGCCGCCTCCTCGGCATCTCGCTTCTCGCGGTGATTGCCGGCTGCAGCCAGACCGACAAGGCGACCGACGTTGGCGTCACGCCGGAAAACACGACGCAGCAGCAGGCATCGACCGGCGACCAGCTTCCCGCCGTCATCCAGGGCGCCTGCCCGCAGGTTTACCTGCGCGACGGGACGGCGGTGCACCGCGCCTATGCCAAGGGTAAGAAGAGCGGCGATCCGGAGGGCGTCACCTACCAGGCGACCCTCGTCGACACGACGCGCCAGTGCATTCAGACTGCGAGCGAGATCAAGATCACCGTCATGGCGCAGGGCCGTCTCGTCGAGGGGCCTGCCGGCTCGTCCGGCACCATCAACCTGCCGATCCGCGTCGCCGTAAGCGACGGCACGACGACGCTGTTTTCCGAGCTGACCCAGCTGCCGGTCACGATCCCGGCCGACAGCGGCACGACGCAGTTCGTCTTCACGAACGCCAATGTCACGATCCCCGGCGGCGCCGGCGGTTTCACCAAGATCTATCTCGGCTTTGACGAGGGGCCGTACAATACGAAGTGAGATTTAGGCAGTAGGCGTTAGGTCTGGGAAAGCAGAGCTTTTGTGCTTGCAGATTCCACCAGCCTCGACACTCTACTGCCTACTGCCTACTGCCTACTGCCTACTGCCTACTGCCTCAAATCGCTTCCTGCCACTCTGCCAGTGCCGCGATGACGCCGGGCAGGTCGCTCATGCGGGCGATCACTGTTTCCGCGCCGGCATCCGTCAGCCGGTCGGCATGGGACGGGTAGGTGTGCGAGGCGCCGGTGAAGCCGACGACGCGCATGCCGGCGCCGCGCGCGCCGGTGATGCCGTGCACTGAATCCTCGATGACGAGCGTGCGGGCGGGGTCCGCGCCGAACTGCTTGGCGCCGTGCAGGAAGATATCCGGCTTCGGCTTGACACGGTCGGGGCCGAGATCCTTGGCCGAGAAGATATGCGGCGCGAAGACGTCCTTCAGTCCGACCTTGGCAAGCATCATGTCGAGCCGGTGCGACGACGAGTTCGAGCAGATGCAATAGGGCCGGCGGATGCGCGACAGCATGAATTTCACGCCCTCGATCACCTTGACGTCGCGGGCGAGCCGCGCGTCGAGCAGCTTTTCGGATTTGTCCAGCAGCGAGGCCGACAGCGGAATCGATGCCTCGCGCTCGATGGTGAGCAGGATATTGTGCCACGTCATGCCGGCGAAGCGCTCGCCCATTTCCTCGACGCCAATCGGGTAGCCTGCCTCCGTCAGGAGTTTCGATTCCACCTCCGCCGCGATGATCTCGGAATCGACGAGGACGCCGTCACAGTCGAAGATGATGAGGTCGAAGCCTTCCATGGATGCCGTCTTTCCTGTGGGGTCTGTAGCCGGTCGGCGGAACGCGGTCAGGCGTGTCCGGGTGTTTGCGCGGGCCATGTCGCGACCGCATGCCAGCGTCGGCGCTACCTACACGAGGAGCGGCAAAAGGACAATGTTCGAGTGCGGCGATGCCGCGGCGGCACCCCGGTCGCCGGCGCCTGCCGGCAGATGCCCGGCATTTGCGCCACGCAATCTTGCGGTGTGGCGTCCCTAGAACTAGCGATTTCAGCGGGAACCGGCTTCGGATAGGTTTCTTCTCGAGGTCGGAGCGGTTCGAGGGTGCTGCTAAGATCTTTGTGAATGCGGCGCAGCACGGACTGCCGACAGGCAGGATGCGGCAACGAAATGAGAGAGTTGATCGCGGCCTTCATTCGAGGAACGAAGGCCGTTGGGGTTGGCGGACCTCAACCGATCAACTCTCTCAAGCTTCATCCGGAAAATAGATGGCCTGCCCAAGACGCTTGCGCCCGGTGCAGTTTTTAGTTTTATCGCCCGTCAGACGGCACTTAACGACTACAACCCTGGGTGATGGCTGTCAATAAATACAGCGGAAGATTAACTCTGTCCCGTCTGATTTCCGCGGCCTGAAAGAACGCAGCCGGTGTATGCCGGCATCGACGGTGTTTCGCCTGGCGTCGCACCTGCATCCGCGCCCCTTCGACGCCGTTCCGGCACGAACAGCTCAGCTGAACATCGCCAGGAAAGCCGCCTCGCCGCTCCGGCTGAAGCGGATGGCCCGCCCGTCCGGATCGCGGCGCGCCCATCCCTGCTCGACGAAGCGCGCGAGCAGGGCCTCGCCCAGCGACCCCGCGAGATGCGAGCGCCGCTCGCTCCAGTCGAGGCAGGCCCGGCAGACCGGCCTGCGCTGGCCCTTCAGACGCGCCACGTCGATGCCGAGCGCCGTCATCCGCTCCTCGCCGCGGGCGGTCAGCACCGCGTCCTCGCCCGCCGTTTCGATGTCGCCGTCGGCCACCAGCCGGTCGAACAGCCTGACGCCGAAGTCGCCGGCAAGGTGGTCGTAGCAGACGCGCGCCTTGCGCAGCGCCGGGTCCCTGGGGCCTGGACGGGCGCGCAGGAAGCCGCGATTGGCGGCAAAGCCCATCAGGGCCTCGAGCATCAGGCCCACCTCGTCGTCGGCCAGCGCGAAATAGCGGTGGCGGCCCTGTTTGCGCTGGGTGACGAGCCGGCCGGCCTCCAGCTTCGAAAGGTGCGAACTCGCCGTCTGCAGCGTCACGCCGGCCGCACCCGCAAGCTCCGTCGCCGTCAGCGCCCGGCCGCCCATCAGAGCCGTCAGCATGTTGGCGCGCGCCGGGTCTCCGACGAGCGTGCCGATCTGCGCGATGTCCGGTCCTTCCTTCATAGTTCGATCATAATCGAAGCGTTGGCGCTGTTCAACATGCGAGAAAGGGGCATCGCCAACGACGGAGAGAATTCATGATCACCTGCTTCATCCGCTACGAGATCGACCCGTTCCGCCGGGATGCCTTCGCAACCTATGCCCGCAACTGGGGCCAGGCGATCCCACGCTGCGGCGCCGACCTCGTCGGCTATTTCGGCCCGCACGAGGGCTCCGCCACCACCGCCTACGGCGTCTACAACATCGCGAACCTGGCGGCCTATGAGGCCTATCGCGCCCGGCTCGCGGACGATCCGCTGGGGCGGGAGAACTACGACTTCGCCCGCCGGGAGCGCTTCATCCTGAAGGAGGACCGCCTCTTCCTGTCCAACATGTCGCTGCCGCATGCGGCGGGGGCGGCGCGATGATCGCGGTGATCTTCGAGGTCGTGCCGGCGCCCGGCCGCCGCGACGCCTATCTCGGCATCGCGGTCGACCTGAAGCCGCTGCTGGAGGGGATTGACGGCTTCGTCTCGGTCGAGCGCTTCGAGAGCCTTTCGACGCCCGGCAAGCTCCTGTCGCTCTCCTTCTGGCGCGACGAGGCAGCGGTCATCGCCTGGCGGAACGGGCAGGAGCACCGGGAGGCGCAGGCGATGGGCCGGGCGGGCGTCTTTGCCGACTACCGGCTGCGGGTCGCCGCGGTGATGCGGGACTACGGCCGCTTCGAACGCGCCGGCGCCCCGGGCGACAGCCGGGCCCGCCATGATGCCGCCTGAACAGACGGCCCGCCCGGCAGGTCCGGGCGGGCCGCGGTGCCGGAGGCTCCGGTCCCCGCTTACTCGACCGTGATCTCGGTGCGTTCGCCCGCCTTCACGGTCGCCTTCGCCTCCTTCGGCGCCTTGTCGCCCTCATAGGTCACGACGATGACGTAGTCTCCGGGATGCAGTGTGTCCTGATGCTCGGTGCCGTAGTTGCCCGACACGTCCTTCCGGTTGCCCTGGATGTCCTTCTTGCCGTCCTTCAGATCGATGCGGTAGGCGCCCGGCGCCGAGACGGCGAGCACGCCGGCATTGATGTTGACGGAGACGTCGAGGCGCTCGCCGGCCCTCAGAGAGAAGGGCGTTTCGCCGGTCGCCGAGCCGAGCCGTGCGGTGAGCACGTAGTCGCCCGACGGGCTCTCGATCGGGTTGTTTGTGCCATAGGTGCCGTTCACGTTGTCACGATTGCCGTCGATATTCGACTTGGCGGCGACGACGTCGAAGCGCACGTCGCCCGAATCGACCTCCGGCCCGCCCTCCGCATAGACCGCCTTCGTCACGACGATACCGGCACCGACAACCACCGTGTGTTCCACCGTTTCGCCCGCCCGCACCGTCACCGTGTCCTCGATCCGGGCGGGACCGATCTTCGCCTCGATGCCGATCGCGCCGGCCGGCACGAAGGCTTCGGTCAGGCCGTAGCCGCCATCGGCAAAGTCTCCCTGACGCAGGTCGACGCGGGCGCTGTCGTCCGCCCTGTCGTCCTCGGGTGTCCGCTTCGGCGTCACTTTCAGGAGGCCGGCGTCGAAATTGACTCTGGCGCGCGCGACCTGGTCCTCTTTTGCCTCGACGGCGACTTCCCGGCGGAGATTGCCGAGCTTCGCCGCGGCGACATAGCGCCCGGCCGGCAGCTTCAGGACGAGTTGCGAACCGCGTAGCCCCCGTGGACATGCTCGTCCGTCCTGCCGCCCTTCGCATCCGCCTTGAAGAAGTCCCAGCGCACGCGGTCATCCTTTGCGAGCGACGGGCCGCTCTCGGAAAGCGTGGCATCGGTTTCGACATTGTTCTCGATTGCGGCGGGCTCCGGCGTCGCCTCGGCAACCTCCTCGACGATCGGTTCCGGCTTCGCCATCGGCGCTTCCGCCACCGTCTCGGTCAGGGCCGCCACGAGCTGGACCGCATTCGCCGCCTCGAAATACGTGCCGCCGGTATTTTCCGCGAGGCAGGCGACCTGCCGGCCTTCCTCTTCCGTCAGGCCGAAGCCGACCACGTGGGCGGTAAAATCCACCCCCTGCTTCTCGAGCGCGCTGGCAAGCGCGCAGGGATCCGCCGCGCAGGTTTCGAGCCCGTCGGTGACGAGCACCACCGTCGCCTTCTCCTCGGTGTATTTCAGCACGTCCGCGGCCCGCTGCACGGCGTCCGAGATCGGCGTCTTGCCCTTGGGGCTGATGCCGTCGACGAAGCGGGTGATGGCCGCGGCGCTGCCGGCGACCGGCGGCACGGCGAGCTCGATGTCGCCGCAGGACCCCTTCTCCCGGTGGCCGTAGACCATCAGGCCGAGCTCGGTGCTGGACGGCACGGATTTCAGCACCGTGCCGAGCGTCTCGCGGGCGATCTCGATCTTCGCCTTTCCGTCGATCTGGCCCCACATCGAGCCGGATGCGTCGAGCACGACGATGGTCTTCTCGGCGGAAAGCGCCGGCGGGGCGGCGAGGGCGAACAGGATGGGAAGCAGGAACGCTGGGCGCACGGTGTCCTCCTTTGCGGCGGGCAAGGTGGTTTGGGCAAATGCCAGGCCTGCCGGCAGCGGATGCCGGGCCGGTCGCTATGCTGACGGCTGCGGCGCGGCTGTTATTCGGAACGACGCGACATGCGGCCGATTTCTCTTTTTCGCCGGCGCCTTCAACCTTTGGTAACCATCTTCGGTAACCATGAGCCTCAACACGTCCGTTCCGAGTAAGCGTACCAGCGAGTTCCTCATGTCATCTGTCCTTTCGCTTGCCGACATCCGCCGTTCGCCCGCTTCCGGCGCCTGGCTCAACACCATCATCAAGGGGGATTGCGTCGCGGCGCTCGAGGCGCTGCCGGACCAGTCGGTCGACGTGATCTTCGCCGATCCGCCCTACAACCTCCAGCTCGGCGGCATGCTGACGCGGCCCGACCAGTCGGTGGTCGACGCGGTCGACGACGAATGGGACCAGTTCGCCTCCTTCGAAGCCTATGACGCCTTCACCCGCGCCTGGCTGCTCGCCTGCCGCCGCGTGCTGAAGCCGAACGGCACGATCTGGGTGATCGGCTCCTACCACAACATCTTCCGCGTCGGCGCGACGCTGCAGGATCTCGATTTCTGGATCCTGAACGACATCGTCTGGCGCAAGACCAACCCGATGCCGAACTTCAAGGGCCGCCGCTTCCAGAACGCGCACGAGACGATGATCTGGGCGAGCCGCGACCCGAAGGCCAAGGGCTACACCTTCAACTACGATGCCATGAAGGCGGCGAACGACGACGTGCAGATGCGCTCCGACTGGCTGTTCCCGATCTGCTCGGGCGGCGAGCGGCTGAAGGGCGCGGATGGCAAGAAGGCGCATCCGACCCAGAAGCCCGAAGCGTTGCTCGCCCGGGTCCTCATGGCCTCGACGAAGCCCGGCGACATCGTGCTCGATCCCTTCTTCGGCTCCGGCACGACCGGGGCCGTCGCCAAGCGCCTCGGCCGCAACTTCGTCGGCATCGAGCGCGAGCAGGCCTATATCGACGCGGCGCTGGAGCGCATCGAGGCGGTCGAGCCGCTCGGCAAGGCGACGCTCTCGGTGATGACCGGCAAGAAGGCCGAGCCGCGCGTCGCCTTCAACACGCTGATCGAAAGCGGCCTCATCAAGCCGGGCACGGTCCTGACCGACGCCCGCCGCCGCCACAGCGCCATCGTGCGGGCCGACGGCACGCTCGCCTGCGGCGGCGACGCCGGCTCCATCCACCGCCTCGGCGCCAAGGTGCAGGGGCTCGATGCCTGCAACGGCTGGACGTTCTGGCACTACGACGACGGGCAGACCCTGAAGCCCATCGACGCGTTGCGGGCGGTCATAAGATGTGACTTGGCAAAACTAGACTGATCAACCAGTCTCGCCAGGTCAGGTCTCGCTCTGCCGGTCTTCGTACCTTCAGTCCCGGCAAAGCGAAAAACGCCCGGAGCCGCCAGCTCCGGGCGTTTTCCTTTGGCAACAGCAGGAAGCGCTGAGAGTAACGACCGCCCGGAAAGCGCTACGCCTTTACGGCTGATTTGGCGCCGTCGAAATAGAATATGGTGCGTTTGTCCGCCGCCAGATTGGTGTCTGCCCGTGCGACCTTTGCGGAGGCTGGGCTCAAAGCATCCTGCTTGATCCACAGATAGTCGATGTATCCACTCCAGCCGCGATCCTTGTGGCCGCAGCCGACTTTGGCGGACCGCAGGTGGAACAATTCTGGCGGCACCCCCTCGTGAGCCAGCGCCTCGTTGACATAGACTCTGAGCTTGTCGCTCTCCATGGCAATGTGCAGCGTTATCCAGCCGGAGTTGTCGTCGAAGTCTATTTCGACCTTTTCCTTGTTCCCAATGATCAGCCGCATGGTTTCCTCGTCGCGGCGGTAAAGTGCGACGCCACCGACAGTAAACGGCATGGGAGGTGTCGTACTGCTCATGGAGAAATCATCGTGGGCGGATTTTACATTGTAAATTCTCGCGGCGATCGTGAACGGCGGGAAGAAGGGCTTGCTGAAAGCAAAGACATCGCCGTTCTGACCGGTGAAGACCTTGAGCTCTCTCTCTCCCGAACTTGTCTGTCCGTCATCGAGCGCTTTGAGTGTCACGGACCCGTTGCCCGAAAGGGCGCCGATAAGCGCCTGCTGCTCAGCCACGAGATTTCTGAGCGCGTCGAGTTCCGACTGTCCCCGGGCATCTATCGAGGCAATCAGGCTTTCGAGGAGCCTGTCCTTCTCGGTAAGCAGATTCTCAAGACTGGCAAGCTTCCTTTCCAGCAACATTGAGGGAGTAACTGTCATCGTGTTTTCCTTCGCTTGGGCGTCATCGGCGCTTGGGAGCACGCCTGGCCGTTGTTCATATCGCAAGGAGCATACGGAGTTGGTCCACCGATGCACGCGCCTGCTCGAGGTCCTCCTGCGTGACGCAGGAGCTTCCCCCGATCTCAATTGCACCCGGAGCCAAGTCCTCCGCGTTTGAGTTCAAGCCGGCGAGAACCGATCGAAGCAAACTTTCAAAAGCGTGATTGCCAGCTTCGGTTTTCAGGCCCTTGACGTTTACGCAGCGCGCCAATGGCATGAGTGCCGCCAAGTGGCTAAGTGCTGGCCCACCTGTAAAGTCGTCGATGGCGAGACGTCCTGCCCGGCGCCGAACTCCGGGCAGCGCACCGGCGACCCCGAGGTCAAAAGGCAGGAGAGAAGAACCGTCCTGAGCTCTGAAACGCGGCGCTATCGCATACGCGGCATTGAAATCGACAATAAGGTCGAGAAGAATGGCGTAAGCGGCGGCATGGCCGACGCCTAGTCCCACGATCTTCTTCACACGAGTGGTGCGATTCAGAATGCGGTCCCTGACCCGCAGAATCCTTTGCCAGGTGCTTGTTGTTCCGGGCCAGGATTCGGCAGAATCGAGGGGCGGAACGAATACGATCTGAAGATCATCCTCGTGTTTGCCCAAAAGGGCCTTCAGATCCGCAACCTGTTTCTCGTCGTCGCGTACGGATTGAAAGACCATCACGCGCTGCAGCGGCACCTGCCAGCTCAGAACCTTTTCTTCTGAACTCACGGTCGCTACTCCTGTTTCTGTGACAGCACGACGATCTCTATGGCCCGAAGGCCAAGCTGAAGCTCGATGATCCGGTCCTGGACATCCTTTTCCAGTGACTGGAAAGCAGCTTTTAGCTGATTGAACTCTTCAAGGCTGACTGTATTTTTATTTTCAGCCGGATTTTCGGTGACTTTGGACATCGTTTTTCCTTTCGTATTGGATCGGGCATCTTGCGCTAGCGGGATAACGCGGAGAATGCTGACGCTCTGCAAATGCTCTCAGCGAACGGAGCCGGGGCCAAATATGGACTGGTAGTCTCTGCGTTCCAGTACTTCCAGTTTTCCGCCGACGGTTGCGTTGTAGATCTTGCGACCGTGCCTCTCGAATGTCAGTCCGGCCTTCGAATAGCCAAGCTCCATACGCTCCGTTTTGGGGTCGTGCCAACGCAGACCCTTGCCGAAATATGTCTTGTCAAAATGATTGGGATCGTCCCCCAGCGAGGTAAGATTGCCTCCGTCAATATCGGTGGTATCGGGGATCACATAGTGGTGATCAAACCCGATGAGATAGAGTTCCTTGATCCCGAAAAAGAAAGCAAGCTGCATGCAGATGAATGTGACAGAGCCGCCGGCCCAGACTTGACGTGAAGCGTCTGTGGAAAAGAACGGGAAGTTCTTGTAGTTGTCATACCGCATACGCACGTTCAGCCAATGCGCGTCATCGTCATCCAGGCAGTATTTCAGGTAGTTTCCAAACCACTTCGTGGTCCCCGTAAGGGCGTTGATTTGCTCGGCGCGGTCCTCGGCAACGAAAAAATCCTCGACGACGTAATGAGTCGGAAGACCACCCAGTTCGTCGGCCTTTAGGAAAATGGAATTGACGCCTATCGTTATTTCGTCGCGCAGATAGGACAGATCGCACCGATTGAGGCTTGGGCCGTTGCCGATGAGGAAGGCTCGCTTCCCCTTGTAGACATTGCGCCATCGAGCAATACGCTCTTCGTTCGACCTGATCGCATGGCCGCTGCCGGCCATGCGATAGCATGTGGTCAGCCACCGCTTTTGCAGGGGAGTCGGATTCCACTTGTCGCGATAGACGGCGATATGACTGTCGGGGTTCAACTGGCGGTGAATTGCAACGGCGTCATTGAAGGATATCGGCGCTGGTTCCGGAGCATATATCGGCTCCGTGACGGCCGCCGTCGGTACAGGATCAGAAGGCGGAACTGCGACCACCGTTCGGCCGGCCGCAAGGTTTTGAACGGACTCGATTGCCGTCAGATATTGCGATCGGGAGACCTCTTCTGAAAAATGCTCGCCTACGAATGCGCGGCCGCGCTCTCCGAAACGAGACAGCGCCTTGTCTTTCATCGCTTCGCTCAACTTCGTCGCAACGTCTACGGGCGAGCGCGCATCGATCAACCACCCCGTTTCATTCTCGATCAGCATCTCCTTCGTCCCGCCGTCGCGTGTGGCCATAACGGGCGTTCCGCAGAAGTAGCTTTCGAGCACCGTATTCGGCAGGTTGTCGATGAGTGAAGGGAGAAGGAAGAGATCGGCGGCCGAGTAGAGGAGGGACGGGCGAACGGGGTCGCGTTGCTGAGAGAAGTTCGGAAGAAACAGGCAGCGGGGATCGACACGGCTATGGCGAGCCGGCAGTCCGCCGATAACCAGAACCTGCAGGCGCGGATCCGGAATATATTCAAGCGCCTTCATGAGGAGGTGCAGATTCTTGCGCTCCATCGCACCGCGCCCGGCAAAGAACAGTACGACAAAGGCGTCGGGATCTGCCCCCACGATTGCGCGCGCCAAGGCTTTGTCGCGCGGGCGAAAGTAGGCGGTAGGAACCGAGTTGCGGACAAGATGGACCGGGGTTTCGCCGCAGAGGTAGTATTCGGCGATTTTCTTGAGCCACAAGCTGGGAGCGGCAAACCCGAAACGCTGCTTTGCAATGCGCTCGAAGAAGCTTCGGGTCGGAACGCCCTTGCGACTTTCGTACCGCACTATGGAGCGGCCGTCGTATGAGGGCATGGCATAGTGAAGCCCCGTTACGGGAGAGGCGTCGTGCATCATCCAAAGCGTAGGCTTCGCCTGGCCGAATCGTGCGACAGTGTCGAAATCGTGATCGAAATTATGCAGGATCACGAAGTCGGTGGAGAGGCGCTCCATCTCTCGTTCGTAGAGTTCGAATGGAGGTCTCCCAGGTCTTTGCTGTGGCGAAATTCCAGTGATGTTGACGGCGGGATTGACCTGCCTGACCTCGTTGAGGGCGGAACCCTCCTCGTAAAGATAGTCAACGCTGTCGAATTCGGACGCCAATGCGTTCGCAGAGCGCAACGCTGCAATAGACGCACCGCAATCATACAGACGCGCGCTGATTACTGTAAGATTCATTTGATACTTCCCGCGTTCGGCGTTTTGATGCGACCGTATCAGGTCGCCCTGCAAGAATCGGTCATGGCAGACCGCGTTTGAGTTAATTCGCCATACCTTTCCTGCTAGGCAGCGGCGAGAGTTCGGCACATTTCGACGGCGTCGGTCAACCCATAGGCGTAAAAAATTGGCTCGAGCTCCCGGTAAACAACCCTGTTGGCGACGTTGATCTTGATGCCAGCCTCAGCAACTTCCAACGCGCGCTGGATGTGTTTCTGAGATGCCAGAGCGCGCGCCAGAGGACGATAGATGTCGTCGATCGTATTGCTTTTAGACCGTACTTTATCGAGAAGGTCGATTGCTTCGAGCGTTGCTCCCATATCCATCTTCAGAAGTCCCATGGCTGCCGTCGGACCTATCCAGTCGTTCGAATAAGCTTGGATGCGGACAAGCATGTTCAACGCAGCCATCTTATCGCCGGCATATCTGTTTTCGATGAAATCGATGAGATCGCGCGCGAACTGTGGATCGTCAACAAAAGGTGCAACTTGGAGGCGTGGTCGGTAAGTCTCGCGCCAATTGTCGATTAGCGTCGGCCATGTGTCGTCCATGACGGCTGCAACGACCTTGTCGAAGTTTTCCTGCCTATGCCATAGGTAAAGCACGTTGTGAAACGCCGTTGGGACGATGGTCTTTATAACCTTGTCCGAAGGAAGTGTATTGATTTGGTAGATGTCGAATAAATCGTCTTCGCCGATAACAACATCTATGCGCTTGGTTCCGGAATAGTTCTCCTCCGAGAGGTCGGCATAGGGGCCTTTGTGTAATTTTGGATTGAACCGCGGATAAGGCGAGCGCAGGAAAGTCTGCGGGGAGAGGGCGATGATATTGTCTACATTTAAACGGCTGCCAAATAGGAGGGACGCGTATCCACCCATCGACTGCCCGAATAAGATTATGTTTTCATAAGGAGCGAGCGTCCTTCTCAGCCACGCTGTCGTAGCTTCGATACCGTCGCCGATCCCAGGTAAAGATTTATTGTACCATTGGTTTTTTGCGTCCTTTATGAATAGGACGTCTTTTTTATCGACGTGCTGAATGAATTGGCTGTGGAAGGAAAAAGCGTTCGGGCCAAAATTTCGCGCCGCAAATGCGGAAAAAACGACGACGCAACTTTTATGGTTGTTTTTGATGTGCTTAAACGCCTCCCCCGCGACAATGTCGCCCGTTTTGAGTCCACTCATTCGCTATCTCGCTTCGAAACATCTTCGAACACATCTCGTGCAAGATGTGCACAATTTGGCGGCATCCACGTTCAGTCGCTAAAAAGACCGAATGATTTTCGTTGGCAATGACTTTTGTCGAAACAGGGTGATTTTCGCACATTTTTCCAGCTTGGGGCTATAGCGCTTGCCCATAGGCGCAACCGACATGATTGGATCGACTCCACCGAAGGCCAGCGCGATATGGCTCTGCATGTTTCATGCCGGGAAATGCAACTGGCCCCGCCGTTTGTCTCGTGAGAAAATCATATGCAGCGTACCGCAGAGTCGAAAATTCCGCGGCAATATGCCGAAGGAGCGGTGGAGCCGGTCACGGCGTCGCGTCGCTTTACGCTTTTTGCGCCAGCTTACTGCATTGCTGTGCGAAATCTTGAAGTCCGTAAGCCCTGAAGATTGGTTCAATCTCTGAGAACGCTAGGCGGTTTTTCGGGTTGAGCCGAGTTCCTGCGATGGCGACATCCACTGCTTCCTGCGGTCTTTTTAGTTGCGCAAGTGCGACAGCGAGCGGGCGAAAAAAGCCGTGTATTTTAGTGCCTTGTTCCATGACCTTTTTAAGGATGCGCACTCCATCGAAAAGGGCGCCAAGTTCTAACTTGAGCAAACCGACTGCCACCATCGGGCCTTGCCATTCCGGAGCTATCTTTCGGAGCCGCTTCAGGGCGTTCAAAGAACCTAGCTTGTCACCCGAATACCGCAAATAAACGTAACTATCGATCAAGGCGAGGATCTCCGTTTCATCGCCAAGTTCGAGGCCTCTCGCTCGTAAATCCACTGTACTCAGAAATTCCGGCCACCGAAAGCCGGCGACCGCCGCCATAAGCGATTGCGTCAATCCAAGAGAGTGCCAATGTTCCAGCACGTTATGATAAGCAATCGGAACCACACTTCGACGAATGTTCGATGTTCCGAGCAATCTGTTGCTTTGATGGAGGTCAAACAAGTTGTTCTCGCCGACGACGATGTCGACCCGGCCAACGGTCGCAAGATCAGCGCATTCAATCTCAATATAGTTTCCACTGTGAGACGATCCGTATCGAGGGTAGCCTTTTCGGAGAAATGTTTGCGGCGCGATCGCGACGATATGTTGGGTTTGCACCCGGCCGCCAAAGAGCAAAGCGGCATAGCCTCCCATAGATGAGCCGAAGAACGACGTCTCGTCGTAAGCAGATATCTTGGATGCCAACCACTTTGTCAGTTCATCCGCCGTATCGGCGATCTCGCAAAGTCCGCGATTATACCACTGGTTCCTGGCATCCTTAATAAATAAAAAGTCAGCTTCATTGAAATGTGGTTTCAAGTGCGGGAAGAAGGAGTAAGCATCAGGGCCATAGTCTCTGGCTGCGAAAGATGAAAACACAACAACGCATCGTCTGCTGCCGCGCCCTACATGCTTAAATGATGGGCCTTGGGAAATTACTTGAACTGCGCTGGCATCCATGAACGGCTTTATCCTTGCATGCGTTGACGGGCATTTACTCGCTCATTTACGTCAGCATATCAAGCCGCGTGATCCTTGCGAGCAAACCGTCTTTGAATGCTGGGAAACGAACCTTTCAAATGAAATTCGGGGCGTCGTGCGGACGTGCCTGCTTGCCAGGGTGTCCACTTAATCAAGCGGCTGCTTGGCTCGATTTTCGGTTGCACCTTTTCGTACCTTCAGTCCCGGCAAAGCGAAAAACGCCCGGAGCCGCCAGCTCCGGGCGTTTTCCTTTTGGGGCACGGTAACATAAGCGCCGTTGCTATCGTCTATCCTCCACCGCGATCCGCACGATCGCGCCGTCGTCGTCAAAGGTGACGATTTCCTCGCCTGTCCGCTCGACGACCGCGCCCGTCGCGCCGTTTGTCGCTCTCAGCGACCAGAGCGCGCGGCTCGAAAACGGCGACAGGGCCTCGACGAGGCTGTCGCTTGCCACCTGATCCGCGAACGTCTCGAAATAGGCGCGGAAAGCCGCGAGGATCGCGTCCCGGCCCTCCGTCACGCCGCCGGTCCCCGGCGAGGCATAGACCGCGTCCTCCGCGAACAGGTTTCGGATCTCCGCGAAGTCCCGCCGTTCGATGGCGTCGTGATAGAGCCGGTGCCGTTCGGCTGGGTCGAAGGCCATGCCGTTCGCGTCCGCTCCCCTAAAGCGCCACGCCGTGGGCGGCGAGGTCGCTCTTCAGTTTTTCGGGATCGACGAAATGCACGGCGTTCCAGCCGGCAAGCCGGGCGCCTTCGACATTCGCCATGCTGTCGTCGATGAAGAGGGTGCGGGCGGGGTCAAGCCCGAAGTCGCGGGCATGTCTTTCGTAGATGGCGACGTCCGGCTTGATGAGGCCGATCTCGCCGGAGACGGTCACGCCGCGCGGCATGTCGAGGAAGGGAAAGAGCTTTCTTGCCTCCTTGAAGGTGTCGGCGGCGAAATTCGTCAGCATGGTCACGTCGCGGCCGTCGGAAATCAGCGTCTCCATGATCGCGACGCTCTCGACATAGGCATGCGACACCATCTCGTGCCAGTATTTGCGGAAGCAGCGGATGTGCTCCTCGCGCTCGGGAAACTCGGCGACGAGCAGCGCCTCGGCATCCGCCCACCGCCGGCCGCGGTCCTGTTCGAGGTTCCAGTCGTGGGTGCAGACATTGGCGAAGAACCAGTTGCGCTCCGCATCGTCCGGGATCAGCCGGCTGAAGGGGATATGCGGGTCGTAGTGGATCAGCACCCGGCCGATGTCGAAGACGATGTGTCGGATGTCGATGCTGCTCATGGGGTCCTCGCCTTGTCGTCATATGCGGGCCGGCCGCGCCGCGGCGCGTCGAAAGCCTCGGGTATGGCCTGCTTTATTGCTTTCTTCATGACAGTCGGCAGCGCCTGCCGGCCGAGCGTTGCGAGCGGCTCCCACCAGTTCGCCGTGCCGCCGGCCGCAGTGGTCACGTCCGCGCTGTAGACGGAGAGCCGCAGTTCGAAATGGGTGAACACATGGCCGACGATGCCGTGCGGCCGCCAGTCGGCGGCAAACGGCGCGGCCTCCGGCCCGGTCGCGCCGTCGAGGCGGGCGGTCCAAGCGGTGCCCGGCACCTCCGTCATGCCGCCGAGCAGACCGCTTTCGGGGCGCTTGCGAAGCAGCACGGCGCCGGTCGCGTCGATGGCGACGAAGGCCGCGCCGAGGCGGATCGGCTTTTCTCTCCGGGCGGCCCTGACCGGAAAGCGTTCCGGCTCGCCGGAGGCGCGCGCCAGGCACCGGGCGCTGAACGGACAGAGCGCGCAGGCCGGTCGTTTCGGCGTGCAGAGCGTCGCGCCGAGATCCATCATGGCTTGCGCGAAGTCGCCGGGCCGGTCCGCCGGCGTCATCGCGGCCACCAGCGCGCGCATCTGCGGCTTGGCGGCCGGCAGCGGTGTTTCGATCACGTGCAGCCGGGAGACGACCCGCTCGACATTGCCGTCGAGCACCGCGCTTTGCCGGCCGAAGGCGATGGCCGCGATGGCGGCGGCCGTGTAGTCGCCGATGCCCGGCAGCGCCTTCAGGCCGTCCTCGGTGTCGGGGAAACGGCCGCCATGCCGGAAGGCGACGGCCTCGGCGCATTTCTTGAGGTTGCGTGCCCGCGCATAGTAGCCGAGCCCCGCCCAGGCCTTCATGACATCCTCGCTGTCGGCGCGGGCAAGGTCGGTCACGGTCGGCCATTTGTCGAGGAACAGCGCGAAATAGGCGCGCACCGCCTGCACTGTCGTCTGCTGCAGCATCACCTCCGACAGCCAGACACGGTAGGGGTCGGGCGTCATGCCGCGCGCGGCCATGGGCGGCGAGATCCGCCAGGGCAGGTCGCGGTGGTGCCGGTCGTACCAGTTGAGGAGGAGGGGAGCGAGATCCGTCCCCGGCGCCGCTTGTTTCATGATTTGCCTGATCGCGATGGTGAAGGCTATAACTGGCGGAGCGCTCCGCCATATTCAAGATGGCAGCGAGCCGAAAAGGAATATTTTCCGCGTTCCGCGGAGTGCCGGGGTTGAGGGCGTGAGTACACGAGCGTATCGCAGGGGTGTCGTCCAGATCAGCGAGATCGCCAACGGCCTGATCGATCCGGTGCTTTCGAAGCGCGCCGGCATCAACACGATGCTGCTCGGCTCGTGGGACGAGATCGCCGGCGCCTCCTTTGCCGACTGCACGCGGCCGGAGCGCATCACCTGGCCGCGGCGCGCCTCGGAGGCGGGCGAGGACGGCGGTTATCAGCCCGGCGTGCTCACCGTCGCCTGCGAGGGGTCGCGGGCGCTCTTCTTGTCGCACCAGCAGGGCGAACTGATCCAGCGCGTCAACGGCTTCTTCGGCTTCCCGGCGGTGCGCCAGGTGAAGATCGTGCAGAAACCGGTATTGCCACCCGCCGCCCACCGCCGCCCGCCGCGTCCGCTGACCGGCACGGCGGCCCGCCAGCTCGACGAGATGGTCGAGGGCATCGAGGGCGATCGGCTGAAGGCGGCGCTGAAGCGCCTCGGCACGGCGGTCCTCGGCGGGGCGAAACGCCGCGGCTGACGATCATCGGCCGGTCACAATTCTTTGAAGGAAGTGCCGGTGCCGCCGCTTGTTAGCGCCGCAAAGCCGGTATATCGGGGGGCGACGAAGAATTTCCTTCACTTCCCGCACAGGAGAAACCATGTCCCTTTCCGCAACGAGCCTCTTGAAGCGTCTGATGGCCGGTGCCGCCGTGGCGGCGCTCGCCGCGACGCTCGCCGCCTGCAGCGACGAGAAGCAGGAGACGGCCAAGGCCCCGGAGACGAGCCAGACCGCGACCGACACCGCCGCCTCGACGCCGGCCGAGACCACGTCCGGCGCGACCAGCACCGAGGCATCGGGCACCGCGACGACCGGAACGGAAACGGCGACGACCACCGAGACCGCCCAGGCGCCCGCCGCCGCCGTCGAAGTTCCAGCCGCGGAAGGCGATGTCGACATGGCCGAGGTGCTGAAGCCCGGCCCGCTGCCGGAAATGGCGCTCGGGCCGGAGACGGCGCCGGTGACCATCGTCGAATACATGTCGATGACCTGCCCGCACTGCGCGGCCTTCCACAACAACACCTTCGATGCGATCAAGGCGAAGTACATCGACAGCGGCAAGGTGCGCTTCATCGTGCGCGAGTTCCCGTTCGACCCGCGCGCGGCGGCCGCCTTCATGCTGGCGCGCTGCGCCCCGGAAGGGCAGTATTTCCCGATGGTCTCGGTGCTGATGAAGCAGCAGGAAACCTGGGCGGCGGCCCAGGACGGCCGCGACGCGCTGCTCCAGATGTCGAAACTTGCCGGTTTTACACAGGAGAGCTTCGAGGCCTGCTTGACGAACCAGAAACTTCTGGATGATGTGAACGCGGTACGCGAGCGGGGTGCCAAGGAATTCGGCGTCGCGGCGACCCCGACCTTCCTGATCAACGGCAAGCGCTATTCCGGAGACATGTCGGTTGACACCATGTCGGCCCTCATCGACAGCCTTCTCTGATCGATCCGCCGGTTTCCGGACGGGCGCCGGCCGAGGCCGCGCGCCCGTTTTTTGTTTTGCTCCATCATCCACGGGCGTGGTGATGCAGGCCGGCAGGGCCAAGGAGGGTCGGTTTGCCGGCCCCGGGGGCCTGTCATGAAGTTCACCAAGCTCCGCGTCCTCGGCTTCAAGTCCTTCGTCGAGCCCACCGAATTCGTCATCGAGCGGGGCCTCACCGGCGTCGTCGGCCCCAACGGCTGCGGCAAGTCGAACCTCGTCGAGGCGCTGCGCTGGGTCATGGGGGAGAACTCCTACAAGAACATGCGGGCGTCCGGCATGGACGACGTCATCTTCTCCGGCTCCGGCAACCGTCCGGCACGCAACACGGCCGAGGTCGGCCTCTATCTCGACAATTCCGACCGCACCGCGCCCGCCGCCTTCAACGGCGAGGACGAGATCCAGGTGACGCGGCGCATCGAGCGCGAGAACGGCTCGGTCTATCGCATCAACGGCAAGGAGGCGCGCGCCAAGGACGTGCAGCTGCTCTTTGCCGATGCCTCCACCGGTGCCCGCTCGCCGTCGATGGTCGGGCAGGGGCGGATCGGCGAGCTCATCAACGCCAAGCCGCAGGCCCGCCGCCAGCTGCTCGAGGAGGCGGCCGGCATTTCCGGCCTGCATTCGCGCCGCCACGAGGCGGAGCTCAGGCTGCGCGCCGCCGAGACCAATCTGGAACGGCTGGACGACGTCACCTCGCAGCTCGAAAGCCAGATCGAGAGCCTGAAGCGCCAGTCGCGCCAGGCCAACCGCTTCAAGATGCTGTCGGCCGACATCCGCCGCCGCGAGGCGATGCTGCTGCACATCCGCTGGGCGCAGGCGAAGGAGGCGGAGGGCGAGGCGGACAGCCAGCTCAACCAGGCGACCTCGCATGTCGCCGAGCGCGCCCAGATGCAGATGGAGGCCGCAAAGGTGCAGGCCGTCGCGAGCCTGAAGCTGCCCGAGCTGCGCGACAACGAGGCGAAGCTCGCTGCCGCCCTGCAGCGCCTGCAGATCGCCCGCAGCCAGCTCGACGAGGATGCGGCGCGGCTGATGCGGCGGCGCGACGAGGTGGCGCGCCGGCTGGCGCAGCTTGCCGAGGACATCGCGCGCGAGGAGCGCCTGCGCGCCGACAATGCGGCGATCCTCGGGCGGCTTGCCGCCGAGGAGGAAGAGATTGCCGAGGTGCTGGGCGAGGCCGACGATCGCGCGGTCTCGGCGCGTGAAGCGATGGAGGCGGCAGCCGCCACGCTTGCGCAGAGCGAGGCGGTGCTCGGCGCGGTCACCGCGGAGCGCGCCGAGGCGCAGGCGGCCCGCAACCAGCTCGAGCGGACGATCCGCGACCTTGCCGACCGCCGCCTGCGGCTTGCCCAGCAGGTGGAGGGACAGGCCCGCGAGCTCGCCGACCTCGATGCGCGCATCGCGGCCCTTCCCGACCCGGAAGAGAGGCGTGCGGTCGTCCATGCGGCGGAGGCGGCGCTGGAAGAGGCCGGCGCGCGGCTCGGCGAAGCCGACGAGATGCTGGAGAACGCGCGTTTTGCCGAGTCCGATGCGCGGCCGCCGGTCGAGGCGGCCCGCGCTGCCGTCGGCGGCATCGAGACCGAGGCGCGCACCATCCGGCGCATGCTGGAGGCCGGCGCGGCGGGCGGCTCCTTTGCCCCGGTCGTCGAGGATATCGTCGTCGACAAGGGGTTCGAGACGGCGCTTGGCGCAGCCCTCGGCGACGATCTCGATTCGCCGGCGGACGAGGCGGCGCCCGTCCACTGGCGCCTGAACGCAGACGCCGCCGCCGATCCGGCCCTGCCGGCCGGCGCCGTTCTGCTGCTCGACCATGTCCGGGCGCCGGCGGTGCTGATCCGCCGCCTGCGCCAGATCGGCGTCGTCGCCGATGCCGGGGAGGGCCTTCGGCTGCAGCCGGCGCTTGCCGCCGGCCAGCGGCTCGTGACGCGCGACGGTGCCGTCTTCCGCTGGGACGGTCACGTCACCGGCGCGGATGCGCCGAGTGCGGCGGCCCTCCGGCTTGCGCAGAAGAACCGGCTGGCGGAACTCGACGCGGAACTGTCGGCGGCGGAAGCGACGCTTCGTGCCGCCGAGGAGGCGCTGCGGCGGGCCGGTGACGGCGTGCGTGCGGCGGCCGAGCGCCAGCAGGCGGCGCGCGACGGCCAGCGGCTTGCCACCCGCGCCCTCGGCGAGGCGCGCGAGGCGCTCGATGCCGCCGAGCGCGCCGCCGGCGACCTCATCCGCAAGCGTGCCGTGCTCGCCGAGACGCGCGGGCAGCTCGACGGGCAGCTCGAGGAGGCGACCGCCGCGCTGGAAGAAGCCCGCATCGCGCTCGACGACGCACCGGATCTCGCCGCACTGGACCTCAGGCTCACCACGCAGACCGCCGTCGTCGCGACCGACCGCGCGGCGCTCGCCGAGGCGCGCGCCGAGCATGACGGGCTTGCCCGCCAGATGGAGGAGCGGCGCCGCAGGCTCGCCGCCATCGCCGCCGAGCGCGAGACCTGGAAGAGCCGCGCCGCCAATGCCGAGCACCATATCGCGACGCTGCGCGAGCGCGAGGCCGAGGCGCATGAGGAGATGGAGGCGCTTGCAGAGGCGCCGGAGGAGATCGAGGAAAAGCGGCGCGGCCTGATGAGCGACCTTTCCCGCGCGGAGGGCGCGCGGCGGGAGGCGGCCGACCTCCTGCAGGAGGCGGAGAACCGCCAGCGCGACGCCGACCGCGTCGCCGCCACCGCGCTGTCGGAACTCGCCGAAGCCCGCGAGCGGCGCGGCCGCGCGGAGGAGCGGCTGGTCTCCGCCCGCGAGCGCCGCATCGACGGCGAGGCGCGCATCCGCGAGGCGCTGCACTGCGCGCCGCACGAGGCCCTCAGGCTTGCCGAACACCCGGTCGACCGGCCGCTGCCGGAGCCGCGCGAGACGGAACTGGAGCTCGAGCGCCTCAAGATCGAGCGCGAGCGGCTCGGCGCCGTCAACCTGCGCGCCGAGGAGGAGCAGAAGGAACTTTCCGACAAGCTGCAGGCGATCGTCACCGAGCGCGAGGACATCATCGAGGCGATCCGCAAGCTGCGCTCGGCGATCCAGAGCCTGAACCGCGAGGGCCGCGAGCGGTTGCTCGCCGCCTTCGACGTGGTGAACGGGCAGTTCCAGCGGCTCTTCACCCACCTTTTCGGCGGCGGCACGGCGGAACTGCAGCTGATCGAGAGCGAGGATCCGCTTGATGCCGGCCTCGAGATCCTCGCCCGCCCGCCGGGCAAGAAGCCGCAGACCATGACGCTTTTGTCGGGCGGCGAGCAGGCGCTGACGGCGATGGCGCTGATCTTCGCCGTCTTCCTCACCAACCCGGCGCCGATTTGCGTGCTGGACGAGGTGGACGCACCGCTCGACGACCACAATGTCGAGCGCTACTGCAACCTGATGGACGAGATGGCCGCCTCCACCGAGACCCGCTTCGTCATCATCACCCACAACCCGATCACCATGGCCCGGATGAACCGCCTCTTCGGCGTCACCATGGCCGAGCAGGGCGTCTCCCAGCTCGTGAGCGTCGACCTGCAGACGGCGGAGCAGCTGCGGGAGGCGGTGTAGCCCTGCCGGAGTGAAACACGGCCATCAGGAGGAAAAGCAGCCGGGCGGGTGGAAATCCGGATCGGCAGGGACGGCGTTTGCGTGGAGGAAAACTGACGGCGGCGGACGCCCCCTCCGGCCGTTGTTCGTCGCAAATTTGCTGCAATGCAGCAAATTTGCCTTCCCGCCGCATTCTCAATCGCGCGCTATTGGTATAAGCTCTCCGCAGGCATACGGGGAGCGGGGTGCCCGCCGCGTTCGGCGGGCGGGTCGTCCTTCGGTTGTCCTGGGGGAGAACAGGCATGCAGAAATGGGTCTATACCTTCGGCGGCGGGTCTGCCGAGGGCAGCGCGGCCGACCGAGACCTGCTTGGCGGCAAGGGCGCCAATCTGGCGGAGATGTGCAATCTCGGCCTGCCCGTACCGCCGGGCCTGACGATCGTTACCACCGCCTGTTCCCATTTTTATGACAGCGGCCGCGTCATTCCCGATGCGCTGAAGGACGAGGTCCGGGCGGGCATCCGCCGCATGGAACGCCTGACGGGCCGGCAGTTCGGCCGCGACAGCCGGCCGCTGCTGCTCTCCGTGCGCTCCGGCGCGCGCGCCTCCATGCCGGGCATGATGGATACGGTGCTCAATCTCGGCCTCACCGACGAGACCGTGCAGGCGCTGGGGCACGATGCGGGCGACGCACGTTTTGCCTGGGACAGCTACCGACGCTTCATCCAGATGTATGGCGACGTCGTCATGGGCCTCGACCACGAGGTCTTCGAGGAGATTCTCGAGGACGAGAAGGCACGGCTCGGCCATGAGCAGGATACCGAGCTTTCCGCCGTTGAGTGGCAGCATGTCGTTGCCCGCTACAAGGAGACCATCGAGGAGGAACTCGGCGAGCCCTTCCCGCAGGATCCGGAAGTCCAGCTCTGGGGCGCGATCGGCGCCGTCTTCTCGAGCTGGATGAACGCGCGCGCCGTCACCTATCGCCATCTCCATAACATTCCGGCCGAATGGGGCACTGCCGTCAACGTGCAGGCCATGGTGTTCGGCAATCTCGGCAATTCGTCGGCCACCGGCGTCGCCTTCACCCGCAACCCGTCAACCGGCGCCAAGGAGCTCTACGGCGAGTTCCTGGTGAATGCGCAGGGCGAGGACGTGGTCGCCGGCATCCGCACGCCGCAGAACCTGACCGAGGCGGCGCGCCTTGCCGCGGGCTCCGACCGGCCGTCGCTCGAAAAGCTGATGCCGGACGCCTTCGAGGCGTTCCAGGCGATCTGCGACCGGCTCGAAAGTCATTACCGGGACATGCAGGATCTCGAATTCACCATCGAGCGCGGCACGCTCTGGATGCTGCAGGCCCGCTCCGGCAAGCGCACCGCCAAGGCGGCGCTGAAGATCGCCGTCGACATGGCGGGCGAGGGGCTGATCAGCGAGGGCGAGGCCGTCTCGCGCATCGATCCCGCCTCGCTCGACCAGCTTCTCCACCCGACGATCGACCCGCGCGCCCGGCGCGACGTCATCGGGTCCGGCCTGCCGGCCTCGCCGGGGGCGGCGACGGGCGAGATCGTCTTCACCTCCGAACAGGCGGTGCATGCGCAGGAGGAGGGGCGCAAGGTCATCCTCGTGCGCATCGAGACGAGCCCGGAGGACATTCACGGCATGCATGCCGCCGAGGGCATCCTGACGACGCGCGGCGGCATGACGAGCCATGCGGCCGTCGTCGCCCGCGGCATGGGCAAACCCTGCGTCTCCGGCGCCGGCATGCTGCGCGTCGACCTGCGCAACGAACTGCTGATCACCCAGGGCGTGACGCTCGGGAAGGGCGACGTCATCACCATCGACGGCTCGTCCGGCCAGGTGCTGAAGGGCGCGATCCCCATGCTCCAGCCGGAGCTTTCCGGCGATTTCGGGCTGATCATGGCGTGGGCGGACAAGACACGCCGCATGAAGGTGCGCACCAATGCCGAAACGCCGGCGGATGCGCGCGCCGCCCGCTCCTTCGGCGCGGAGGGCATTGGGCTCTGCCGCACCGAGCACATGTTCTTCGAGGGCGGACGCATCAACGTCATGCGCGAGATGATCCTCGCGGAGGACGAGGCGGGGCGCCGCACGGCGCTCGCCAAGCTGCTGCCGATGCAGCGCTCGGATTTCGTCGAGCTCTTCGAGATCATGCACGGTCTGCCGGTGACGATCCGCCTGCTCGATCCGCCGCTGCACGAATTCCTGCCGAAGACCGACGAGGAGATCGCCGAGGTGGCGCTCGCGCTGGCGATCGACGAGTCCGTGCTGCGCCGCCGGGTGGAGACGCTGCACGAGTTCAATCCCATGCTCGGCCACCGCGGCTGCCGGCTGGCGATCTCCTATCCGGAAATCGCCGAGATGCAGGCGCGTGCCATCTTCGAGGCAGCCTGCGAGGCGGCGCGGCTGACCGGTGCCGCCGTGGAGCCCGAGATCATGGTGCCGCTGGTCGGCCTGAAATCGGAACTCGACTACGTCAAGGCGCGCATCGAGGCGGTGGCGAAGGACGTGATCGCGGAAGCCGGCGTCGGCATCGCCTATCTCGTCGGCACGATGATCGAGTTGCCGCGTGCGGCTCTGCGCGCCCATGTCATCGCCGAATCCGCCGAGTTCTTCTCCTTCGGCACCAACGACCTGACGCAGACCACCTTCGGCATTTCGCGCGACGACGCCGCCTCCTTCCTGTCGACCTATATCCAGAAGGGCATCGTCGAGCAGGATCCCTTCGTGCAGATCGATTTCGACGGGGTGGGGGAACTGATCCGCATCGCCGCCGAACGGGGCCGGCGCACCCGCAACAATCTGAAGCTCGGCATTTGCGGCGAGCACGGCGGCGACCCGGCCTCCATCCATTTCTGCGAGGAGACGGGGCTCGACTACGTGTCCTGCTCGCCCTTCCGCGTGCCGATCGCCCGGCTCGCGGCCGCGCAGGCCGCCTACCGCAACGGCGGCTGAACGGCAGCCGCATTCCGCTGCCGCATGGCGTGCACCACGTCGACGTCGCGCCATGGGGCGTTCAGTCGCGGACGGGCGGCAGGTTCCTTGGCGCCGGCTTACCGGCGGCGGACATAGGCCCGGCGCTCGACATAGACCGGGCCGCCCCAGCCCCAGCCGGGATAGGTGTTGGAATAACGCAAGGCGCGGGCGTCGGCGCGGCGGTCGAGCTCTATGCGCTGCAGGCATCCGGCGAAGGCCTCGCTGCCGCGGCGGAAACCGTAGGAGGCGCATTTCGCCTCGTCGGCCGCGCGGCGTTCCTCAGGCGTCATCGTCTGGCAGGACGCAAGGGCGAGGGCGAGGAAGGCGAGCGGCGCCAGCCGCGAGAAAAGCCTGGTCATTGCGGTATCCGGAAACATGATGAACCGTCGAAGGACTATAGCGCCGCCGCAACAAGGACAAGCCGTCAGATGCGTTCCAGCACTCCGACGAAGGCCTCCGCGAAACGCTTCAGCCCCGCCGTCGCGGCGGCGGGTTCCTCGACGCGGATGGTGCCGTCGCTTTCGCCGAGAAGCGCGAAAACGATCTTCAGCGCCTTCTGATCGCCGGGGTCGGGAATGCGCAGCGCGGCGATCCGGCTGCAATCCTCCGCGAGGCCGGAGGCCGGCAGCGCGAAGAGAAAGTCGCCGCCGAGGTTGCGCGCCGCGAGCCGCACCGTCTTCTCGAAATCCGGGCTCTCGCCGGAAAAGCTGTCGAGCGCCAGCTCGAGCTCCACGAGATCCAGCGTGAGGATCGGTTCGGCCACTGCCTTGGATACGGCCGGCGCGTTGGCGGCCGGGGTCGATGTCGACTCCATGATCTGCTCCTTTCGCCCCGTCCATAAGAGAATTGTTAAGGAGCATGGCGAATTTGCGGCGGCTTGCAGGGCAGGGTGGTGGGCGCGTCCGGCATTCGCCCGGCCCGTGCGCATCGTCTCCGCTCGCGCGCTGCCGGCGGATGGCAATTTCCACCGTGTTGCTGTAAGCCGGTCGAACGGGAAACGGGCGGCAGGGAGCGCCGGATCTGACGGCATGGCGGTGACGATCGAATATGTGCGGCCCACCTCGCATGCGGCCTACTGGTCGCGGCGCCTTGCCTATTTCGCGCTGCTGCTCTTCCTCTTCGCGACGCTCTCCCATCGCTTCGGCCCGCTCACCACACCGCATTTCCTGGCGCTCGTGCTCTTTGCAGCCGTCCTGTCGCTGCTTGCCGTCGCGCTTGCCGCCGTCGGCATCGCGCGGCTCTGGCAGGTGGGCGCGCGCGGCGGCCGTGCGGCCTTCGTCGCGGTGCTTGCCGCCGTTGCGCCGCTTGTCGCGGCCGGAGCGGGTGCCTTCGCCTTCTTCGACCGGCCGGCGATCTACGACGTGACGACCGACCGGGCCGCGCCGCCGCCCTGGCTGCAGGAGCCTGTCGCCAAGCAGGACTGGCTGCCGCGCGCCGGCTCGGTCACCGTGCAGGACAGGACCGCGCAGAGCCGCGCCTATGCGGGTCTTACCGGCCGGCGCTATGACGGCGCGCTCGACCGCGTGCTGGTGGGCGCCCGCAAGGTGGCGGAGGAAAACGGCATCGCCATCATCCGGGAGAGCGGCCTCGAAAACGTCGTGGCAGACCTCGAGGACATGGCCATCGACCCCAAGGCGGAAAAGCCGGAGGACGACGGCCTCGGCGCCGTTCCAGTGCCGGTCGCCCGCCCGCTCGAAACGGTGCTGACGCCGCGCATCGGCGGCCCCGGCGACGTGCTGCTCCAGGGCGAATGGCGCTCGCTCGTCTTCGGTTTCCGTTTCGATCTGGTGATCCGGCTGCGCGAGGAGGCGGAAACGACGCTGGTGGACCTGCGCGTCGCCTCCCGCTACGGCCAGCACGATCTCGGCATCGGCGCGGCTTTCGCCGAGCGCTACCTGAAGGCGCTCGACGCCGAGCTTCTCGGCATCGCCGGCGACTGATTCCTCAGAGAAAACGCGCGCGCTGGTGCGGCGGGGGCACGTGGCACGTGTCGAGCCGGCCGGCGATGCGCATGCGGTTTGCCGCCACCCGGTCGTAGACGAAGTCGCGGATCGGGCGCGGCACGAGCATGAGCAGGCGCGCCAGCCGCCAGGCGCCGCCGAGGCCGGCAACGGTGCGCAGCACACCCGCCGAGCGCTGGTGGACCCGGCCGTCCTCGATGAGCAGGCTCGTCTCGTAGTTCACCGCATTGAAGCCGTAGTGCCGCATCAGCGCGGTTCCGAGCGGCGACTGGGCGGGCGTGAAGCGGTAGCGTCCGCGCCGGTCGTGTTTGAGCAGGAAGCGGATGTCGCGCGAGCAGAAGCCGCATTCGCCGTCGAAGACCACGAGCGGCCGGTCGTCCGGAAAGGGCGGCACCGCCGGGTCGTCGCGATAGCTGAAGGGCCGGCGCGGTTCCACCGTCAGCCTCCCGGCGGCGGGGCATAGAGCCCGGCAAGCGAGGGCGGCCCCTCCGTGACGACGGCGCCGCGGCCGACGAGATCCTCCAGATGGGCGAGCACCGACAGCGCCGCCGCGCCGTGGAGCCGCGGATCGGTGTCGCGGTAGATCACCTGTACCATGTCGACGATCCGCCGGTCGCCCTTGCGGATGCGCTGCAGCACGGCGCGCTCGCGCATGCGCCGGTGGGCCCTCAGCGCCCGCACGAAGGCGGCGGGCTCGCGCACCGGCCCGCCGTGGCCGGGCAGGTAGAGCCGGTCGTCGCGCGAAAGAAGCCGGTCGAGCGAGGCCATGTAGTCCGCCATGGCGCCGTCCGGCGGCGCGACGATGGTCGTCGCCCAGGCCATGACGTGATCGGCGGAAAAGACGATGCCGGTATCCGCCGTCGGCCCGCCGAGCGCGAAGGCGGCATGGTTCGCCGTGTGGCCGGGCGTGAGCAGTGCCGTCAGCGACCAGCCGTCGCCCTCGACGCGCTCCCCGTCGGCAAGCGCGATGTCGGGTACGAAATCCGTGTCGGAGCTTTCCGCGAAGGGGTTGATCTCGCCGGCATGGAGCGGCCGCGCGGCGCGATGCGGCCCTTCGGCGACGATGAGCGCGCCCGTCGCCGCCTTCAGCCGGCGCGCGAGGGGGGAATGGTCGCGGTGGGTGTGGCTGACGGCGATATGCGTCACCTCGCGGCCCGCGAGCGCCGCCATCAGCGCGGCGAAATGCGCCTCGTCCTGCGGGCCGGGATCGATGACCGCCACCGAGCGGTCGCCGACGATGTAGCTGTTCGTGCCGTGGAAGGTGAAGGGACCGGGATTGTTGACCGTCACGCGCTGCACGCCCGCCGCGACCGGCACCGCCTCGCCATGCGCCGGCAGGAAGTCGAGGTCGAAACGCGGAGAGGCTGGTCTTGCGGCCGTCACGGCAGGCTCACTTGTATTCGATCTCGATGAAGCTCATCGGCGCGTCGCCGCCATTGACGACATTGTGCTCGACGCCCGCCTCGCGCCGGTAGACCTCGCCGGCCCTCGACGTCACGCGCCGTTCGCCGCCGGCATCCTCGATCAGGAAGGCGCAGTCCGTCATCGGCACGACGACATAGCCGAGCCCGTGCACGTGATGCCCCGTATCGGCGCCCGGCTCGAAATCCCAGCGCGTCACGCGCACCACCGGGTCGTCGAGAAGCACGGTCGGGACGGCGGGCGGACGGGCACGGAAGGGCGGCATGGAGGCTCCTTGCTGGATGCGCCCGGACGGGCGCTCGGGATTGCGGCGCGGGCAATGGCCCTAACCGAAGCGGATCGCCGGAGCCTACCGCCTCGAAACGGCGAAGCCAAGCGGCCCGCGCGTCCCTGCGCCGATCTTGATGGCAGGGGTCCCGCGATCCGTCCGCCCCGGCGGCAGGGCCCATGACGACCGCCAAATCGCGCCCTGGCGGAATTTGCGAGTTGTCCGCTCCCGCAAGCTTTGCTATCAGGCTCCCGCCTATGCCGGTGATTTGAAGCCGGCATTCGTGGTGGGGCGTCGCCAAGCGGTAAGGCACCGGTTTTTGGTACCGGCATTCCCAGGTTCGAATCCTGGCGCCCCAGCCAGCCCTACGCGGTCCATTCTGGACACATGGGTTACGGTTTATACCGGAGACATGGGTAACACTTTTGGCCCGAAGGGGTCTTGGAGT
>NZ_JAKGBU010000021.1:32567-62365 GCF_021555155.1 Rhizobium alarense | reverse complement strand
TCCCGGCAGATCGCCAAGCGCGGCGACCAGCGGCAGATGGAGAACTGGCAGCGACTCGGCGTCTTCACGGCCGGCCTCGCGCTCGACGACGCGGGGCTCAAGGAGGACGCGGAAGCCTGCGCGACGATGGACATGATCGTGGCGGCCGGTGGCGGCGAGCGCGACATCAATGTCGATTCGCTGATCGTCGACGAAGGCCTGAAGCGCAACGACCGGGAGCAGCTGCTCAACGAGAAGCTCACCACCGAATTGCGTCCGACGCTGTTCCTTGCCCAGCTTTCCAACCTGCTCGCCGGCAATATCTCGATCGTACACAAGGTGACCGGATCCTCGCGCACCTTCATGGGCGAGGAAGCGTCGGGCATCAGCGCCGTCGAAACCGCCTTCTTCCGCATCAAGGCGGGCCAGTCGAGCCACGCGCTCGTCGGCGGCGCGCTGATCGCGGAACGGCCGGATGTCATTTTGCTCTACGAGGCGATCGGCGCGCATGCGACGGGCGGCTGGTCGCCGCTCTGGTCGCGCGGCGACGATCCGGACCGCGGCATCATCACCGGAACCTGCGGCGCCTTCCTGGTTCTCGAATCGCGGGCGCGGGCGCAGGCGCGCGGTGCCCGCATCTATGCGGTGATCGACCGGGTCGGCGGTGACCGCGGGGCGCGCGACGAGGGGCGCCTGGAGGCGCGTCTCGATGCGCTTCTCGGGTCGGCTCCGGCGGCCGACGAGGCGGTCGTCTTCTCCGGAGCGTCCGGCCAGGCCGGTCTTACGGCACGCGAGCGGCGCTGGCTCGACCAGCGCCTCGCAGGCACTCCGGTCCGCGGCTACAGCGGTGTGGCCGGCCATGCGCTGGAGACGCAGTTCCCGCTCGGCATCGCGCTGGCCGCACTGTCGTTGTCGGCCGGCGCGAAAGTGCAGCCGTTCGACGCCTCCGAGGCGCCGGCCCCCGCCGCGCCGAAGACTGCCGTCGTCACCACCATCGGACATGCGCGCGGCGAGGGCGTCGCCGTGCTTTCCGCCGAAGCCTGAGGACAGTCCATGAACAGCAAGGCCTACACCGATCACCTTGGCCGCCCGATCGTCGCCGTCACCGGCATGGGCGTCATCACCTCGCTCGGCCAGGGGCTCGCGGACAACTGGGCGGCGCTGACCGGCGGCGTCTCCGGCATCCACGGCATCACGCGCTTCCCCGTCGACGGCCTCAACACCCGCATCGCCGGCACGGTCGACTTCGTCGACCTGCCGACGGAAAATCCGGTCGAGCGATCCTTTGCCTATGCGCGCGAGACGACGGACGAGGCGCTGGCCCAGGCCGGGCTGTCCGGCGATTTCGGCGGGCCGCTCTTCCTCGCCGCCCCGCCGATCGAGCCGGAATGGAGCGCCCGTTTCGCGCTCGCCGACCGCGCGCCGCCGTCGCAGCGTCCGGGCGACGCCTATGACCGCTTTCTTTCGGTGCTGCGCGAAAAGCCCGATCCGGCGCTGCACGAGGCCTGGCTCTTCGGGGCGATCTCCGAGCGGCTCGCCGACCGATACGGCACACGCGGCCTGCCGGTGACGCTTTCGACCGCCTGCGCCTCCGGCGCGACCGCGATCCAACTCGGCGTCGAGGCGATCCGCCAGGGCCGGGCGACGCGGGCGCTGACGGTCGGAACCGATGGCTCGGTGACGGCGGAAGCGCTGATCCGCTTCGCGCTGCTCTCGGCGCTCTCGACCCAGAACGATCCGCCGAGCAGGGCCTCGAAACCCTTCAGCAAGGACCGCGACGGCTTCGTCATCGCCGAAGGTGCCGCGACGCTCGTGCTCGAATCGCTCGAGGCGGCCGTCGCCCGCGGCGCCCGCGTGCTCGGCATCATGAAGGGCTGCGGCGAGAAGGCCGACCATTTCCACCGCACGCGCTCCTCGCCGGACGGCGGCCCGGCCATCGCCACCATCCGCGCGGCACTGGAGGATGCGGGCCTCGACGAGGGCGCCATCGGCTATATCAATGCGCACGGCACCTCGACGCCGGAAAACGACAAGATGGAATATCTCTCCATGTCGGCCGTCTTCGGCGACGCGCTGCCGGCGATTCCGGTCTCCTCGAACAAGTCGATGATCGGCCACACTTTGACGGCGGCAGGCGCCGTCGAGGCCGTCTTCTCGATCCAGACGATGCTGACCGGCACGCTGCCGCCGACGATCAACCACACCAATCCCGATCCGACGATCGTGCTCGACGTCGTGCCGAACGTGAAGCGCGACAAGGAGGTTTCGGCCGTGCTGTCCAACTCCTTCGGCTTCGGCGGACAGAACGCCAGCCTTGTCATGACGGCGGAACCGGCCTAAGCGACAGGCCCGGACAAGAAGACACCGCCCGAAGGGGCTGAAGAAGGACCGACATGCGCGCGCTGCAACTCCTTGACGACCGCAAGCTCGAACTGACCGACATTCCGGAGCCCGGGGCCCCCGGTCCGGGCGAGGTGACGCTGCGTGTCAAGGCGGTGGCACTGAACCATATCGACGTCTGGGGCTGGCGCGGCATGGCCTTCGCCAAGCGCAAGATGCCGCTGGTGATCGGCGCGGAGGCTTCCGGTGTGGTCGATGCCATCGGTCCGGGCGTCGCCACCGTGCTGCCGGGGCAACTCGTCGCGGTCTATGGCGCGCGCATCTGCGGCCTCTGCAAGCCCTGCCGCGAAGGACGGGACAATCTCTGCGAACATGTGGGCGGCGTGCACGGCTTCCACCTCGACGGTTTCGCGCAGGAGAAGATCAATATCCCGGCCCGCCAGCTCGTGCCGGCGCCGCCGGGCATCGACGCGGTTGCGGCGGCTCTTGCGCCTGTTACCTTCGGTACCGTCGAGCACATGCTGTTCGACAATGCGAAGCTCGAGCCCGGCGAGACGATCCTCGTCCATGCCGGCGGTTCCGGCATCGGCACGGCGGCGATCCAGCTCGCCAAGAGGATCGGCTGCACCGTCATCACCACCGTCGGCTCCGACGACAAGATCGAGAAGGCGAGGGCGCTCGGCGCCGACCACGTCATCAACTACCGCACCGACCGCTTCGAGGGCGTCGTGCGCAAGCTGACGAAGAAGAAGGGCGTCGACGTGGTGTTCGAGCATGTCGGCAAGGACACCTGGGCGGGCTCCATGCTCTGCATGAAGCGCGGCGGCCGGCTCGTCACCTGCGGCTCGACCTCCGGCGTATCGACCGAGATGAACCTGATGATGCTTTTCCAGCAGCAGCTGAAGCTCCTCGGTTCGTTCGGCTGCCGCATGGAGAACATGGCGAATGCCATGCAGAAGATGGCCCGCGGCATCGTGCATCCGGTGATCGACACGGAGGTGACCTTCGACGGCATCGCGACGGCGCTGGAGCGCATGGAATCGCGCCAGATCTTCGGGAAGATCGTTCTCAAGCTGGATTGATGCCCGTGCGCATGTTCGTCACCCGGATCGTGCTTGCCCTGCGGAAGTTCCAGCAGTGGTCGGTCGCGCAATTCGCCTTCGCGCTGCTGAACCTGCTGAAATTGCTGCCGGCCGACCGCGCCATCCGTTCCGCCGATCGCTTCGCGCGCTGGATCGGCCCGAAGACGAAGCGGCACACGCTGACGCTCACCAATCTGCGCAACGCCTTTCCCGAAAAGACCGAGGCGGAGATCGAGGCGATCGCGCTCGACAGCTGGGGCAACATGGGGCGGCTTGCCGCCGAATATGTCTTCCTCGACCAGCTCTTCGACTTCGATCCCTTCAGCGACACGGTCGGCCGCATCGAGGTTTCGGGCATTCCGCTCTTCGTCGACCTGCGCGACAATCCGCGGCCCTTCATCGTCTTCACGGCGCATACGGGCAATTTCGAGCTGTTGCCGGTCGCGGGGGCCGCGTTCGGGCTCGATGTGACGGTGCTGTTCCGCCCGCCGAACAACCCCTATATCGCCGAAAAGGTCTACGCCTTCCGGCGTGCCCGCATGGGCCATCTGGTGCCGTCGCATGCCGGCTCCTCCTTCACGCTGGCGCGCAAGCTCGACGGCGGCGGGCCGGTCGGCGTGCTCGTCGACCAGAAATTCAAGAAAGGGCTGAAGACGTCGTTTTTCGGTCGCCCCGTCGCGACGAATCCGCTTCTTGCCAAGCTCGTTCGCCAATTCGGCTGCGAGGTCTATCCCGCCCGCTGCATCCGCCTGCCGGGCAATCGGTTCCGCCTCGAACTGGAGCCCGCCATGGACATTCCGCGGCGCGGGGACGGTGCGGTCGATGTCGATGCGACAGCCCAGAAACTCAACGACAAGGTGGAGGCCTGGGTGCGCGAACATCCCGGGCAGTGGCTCTGGTACCACGACCGCTGGGATATCAAGCACGGGCTGATTACTTCGTAAGGCGAACAAACCTGCCGTAACTTATATTTTTGAAGTCGGTTCAATATTCAGTTTTGGCGATTTTTCTGCCAAATTTGTTTGTCTTTCGGCAAAATGGCTGTTAACCTCCTGCTAATGAAAGCGCTTTGGGCGCCGACGGGAGGGCAACGTCAAACTGTATTCTTTCATTTTGACAAGTACAATCATTGTATTGACATTATTGCCGTTGGTGTTGGCAATAACAGAGGGCGGTTTAAATTGAAGACCCTTGTTGAGCTGTTCTGGTTCAAGTATTCTCAGTTGAAACATGCAATACGCAACGGAGACGAGAAACTCGTTTCCGTTCTCGACCGGGAGATCGAGCCTTCGCTTTCCCTGATCTTCCACCGCCAGGCGGCCTCGGTGGGCGAGCTTCGCGACCAGTTCCAGTTCATGGTCGATCTTCTGCGCGAGGAATGCGAGGACCGCAGTTGCGTCCAGCGCCAGGCGAGCTACATCCAGGGTCTGCTCGACCGCTATTTCGGCATGCCGAGCAACCCGCGCGTCATCGAGCCGATGCGGCCCCGGCTGTCATCTTCGGTTGTCCGAAGCCCCTATCTGGTCGACGAGGGGTTTTTGAGCGACGTGATCCTCGACAGCATCCCGGATCGCGTCGCGGTCATCACGACCGACTATCGTTACCTTTATTCGAATCCTGTCAATGCGGAGCATCTGAACCACAAACCGATCGATCTGATCGGGCGACATATCATCGAATTCATCGGCGTGCAGCGCTTCGAGAACCGGGTGAAGCCGATGCTGGACCGTTGTTTTTCGGGTGAGATCGTCGAATACAATTACGTGTCGCCGCGTGTCGTGAACGGAATGACGCACTGCCGGATGGCGCCGTGCCGGTCGGGCGGCAGCAAGATGCTCGGCGCGCTGCTGACCCTGCGCCGCTCGGCGGACGGCCGCGATCCCATGGCCGCCTGACGCTGCGTCACCCGGCAAGCGGCGGCAATCCGTAGAGCATCGTCTTTTCGAAGGCGATGTGGCGGCGCATGGTCTCGAAGAAGCCGCGCAGCATGTAACCCGTCGCTTCGATATTGATGCCGCCGTCGCCGCGCCCCAGCCGCTGCAGCGCGTCGACCAGTTCCTCCGCGAAGCACTCGTCCTCGCAATGCTCGAACTTCAGGCGCGACAGCGTCTCGTGCAGGAGAGGGCTGCTGCCGGCCTGTCTCTCCAGCGCCGGAAAGACGACGGTTTCCTCGTAGCGGTGTACCTGGTGGACCAGCGGACCGAGCGCCTTCGCGGCAGCGAGGCAACGCTGCCGATTGATGTTGTCCGGCAGGCTGTCGGCGATCTCCTCCAGCGCGCCGCACAGGTGAAGCTGGGTGTCATGGGCGCGTTGCAGCCAGTCGAGCGACAGTGTGCCGTCCGGTGCGGTGGCGAGCAGGTCGTCGATGCGTTCCGCAGGGGGTGTCATGGTCGTCGTCTCCGAAGCTCGGCGACGGTCCACGCTTTTCTTATGCGGTCCGCCAGCTTGCTCCCGAGAATGATTGCCGCAGGGCCGGTCTTCCTTGATTTGGGTCAAGGCCGCCGCGTCGCGCTTCTGCGATCCCTCGTGCAACGGCATGTCCTGTTCCGCCCGGCGGGCAGGCATGGTCAACGCAAGTTGGGGGATGCCAACGATGAAATACGGATCATCGACATTGACATTGGCGGTCGGCGCCTTTGTCGCGTTTCTGGGTGCCGCCTTCGCCCGGGACGATCTTTTCCAGGCGCATATGTGGGTGCTGTTCTTCGTCCTGCTCGGCAGTACGGCGGTCATGCTGCGCAAGGTCAGCTTCGCCCCGCAGCCGGCCGCCGACACGAGTTTCTATTTCGACGAGGTCGTGAAATACGGCGTGATCGCCACGATGTTCTGGGGCGTCGTCGGCTTCCTGGTCGGTGTCGTCGTGGCCCTGCAACTCGCCTATCCGGATCTCAACATAGAGCCCTGGTTCAACTTCGGCCGCATGCGGCCGCTGCACACATCCGCCGTCATCTTTGCCTTCGGCGGCAATGCGCTGATCGCCACCTCGCTCTATGTCGTGCAACGCACGTCGCGCGCCCGGCTTTTCGGCGGCAATCTTGGCTGGTTCGTCTTCTGGGGCTACCAGCTCTTCATCGTCATGGCGGCGACCGGATACCTGCTCGGCATCACCCAGGGCCGCGAGTATGCGGAACCGGAATGGTATGTCGACCTGTGGCTCACCGTCGTCTGGGTCGCCTATCTCGCCGTCTTCCTCGGCACGATCCTCAAGCGCAAGGAGCCGCATATCTATGTGGCGAACTGGTTCTACCTCTCCTTCATCGTGACGATCGCGATGCTGCACGTGGTGAACAACCTGGCGATCCCCGTGTCCTTCCTCGGCGTCAAGAGCTACTCGGCCTTCGCGGGCGTGCAGGACGCGCTGACCCAGTGGTGGTACGGCCACAACGCCGTCGGCTTCTTCCTGACGGCCGGCTTCCTCGGCATGATGTATTATTTCATCCCGAAGCAGGCGAACCGCCCGGTCTATTCCTACCGACTGTCGATCATCCACTTCTGGGCGCTGATCTTCATGTATATCTGGGCGGGTCCGCACCACCTGCACTATACCGCGCTGCCCGACTGGGCGCAGACGCTCGGCATGGTGTTCTCGATCATGCTGTGGATGCCCTCCTGGGGCGGCATGATCAACGGCCTGATGACGCTGTCGGGCGCCTGGGACAAGATCCGCACCGACCCGATCATCCGCATGATGGTGATCGCCGTCGCCTTCTACGGCATGTCGACCTTCGAAGGCCCGATGATGTCGATCAAGGCGGTCAACTCGCTCAGCCACTACACGGACTGGACGATCGGCCATGTGCATTCCGGCGCGCTCGGCTGGGTCGGCATGATCTCCTTCGGCGCGATCTACTACCTGACGCCGAAGCTGTGGAACCGCGAGCGGCTCTATAGCCTCAGGCTCATCAACTGGCATTTCTGGCTCGCCACGCTCGGCATCGTCGTCTACGCGGCCGTGCTGTGGGTTGCCGGCATCCAGCAGGGTCTCATGTGGCGCGAATACGACGATCAGGGCTTCCTGGTCTATTCCTTCGCCGAGACCGTCTCCGCGCTCTACCCCTACTATCTGCTCCGGGCGCTGGGCGGCGGCCTGTACCTCGCAGGCGCGCTGATCATGGCCTGGAACATCACCATGACCATCCTCGGCTACCAGCGTGAGGAGGCGCCGATCCCCGGATCGGTCGCACCCGCCGCAGCCCTCCAACCGGCCGAATAGGAGGCAGACCATGTCCATACTCGACAAACACGCGATCCTCGAACGCAACGCCACCCTGCTTCTCGCCGGCTCCCTGCTGGTCGTCACCATCGGCGGCATCGTCGAGATCGCACCGCTCTTCTACCTCGAGAACACCATCGAGAAGGTGGAAGGCATGCGGCCCTACTCGCCGCTCGAGCTTGCCGGTCGCGACATCTACGTCCGGGAAGGCTGCTATGTCTGTCACAGCCAGATGATCCGGCCGTTCCGCGACGAGGTGGAGCGCTACGGCCACTATTCGCTTGCTGCCGAGAGCATGTACGACCATCCGTTCCAATGGGGCTCCAAGCGCACGGGACCCGATCTCGCGCGCGTCGGCGACCGATACTCCAACGAATGGCACGTCCAGCACCTCGTCGAGCCCCGCTCGGTCGTGCCGGAATCGATCATGCCGAGCTACGCCTTCCTGAAGGAGACGCCGCTCAAGGTCGCCGACGTCGCGATGAACCTCACCGCCAACAGCCGCGTCGGCGTGCCCTACACCGGCGAGATGATCGAAAACGCGGTTGCCGACCTCAAGGCGCAGGCCGACCCCAACGCCGATACGTCCGGCGTCGAGGCCCGCTACCCGAAGGCGAAGATCGGCGATTTCGACGGCGACGCGCAGAAGCTCACCGAGATGGACGCGCTTGTCGCCTATCTGCAGATGCTCGGCACGCTGGTGGACTTCTCCACCTACGATGCCGCGAGCGGCTACCGCTGAGGAGGGGACGATGGAGACCTACACCTTCATGCGGCATTTCGCCGACAGCTGGGGGCTTCTCGCCATGACGCTGTTCTTCCTCGCCGTCGTCGCCTTCACCTTCCGCCCCGGCGCGCGCAAAGCCGCGGACCGGGCCGCCGAAATCCCTCTCAAGGAGGACTGAGCCATGGCTCAAAAGCACATTGACGAAATTTCCGGCGTCGAGACCACCGGCCACGAATGGGACGGCATCCGCGAACTGAACAATCCGATGCCGCGCTGGTGGGTCTGGACCTTCTACGCGACGATCGTCTGGGCGATCGGCTACTCCATCGCCTATCCCGCCTGGCCGCTGATCTCGGACGCGACGAAGGGCGTGCTCGGCTATTCGAGCCGCGCCGAGGTGGCGCAGGAGATGGCGAGCGCCAAGACGGCGCAGGCCGGCTTTGTCGACCGCATCGCCTCGTCCTCGCTGGAGGACATCATGGCCGATCCGCAGCTGAAGCAGTTCGCCGTCTCCGGCGGCGCCTCGGCCTTCAAGGTCAACTGTGCCCAGTGCCACGGTTCCGGTGCCGCCGGCTTCCCGGGCTTTCCGAACCTCAACGACGACGACTGGGTCTGGGGCGGTTCGCTCGACCAGATCTACCAGACGATCGCCCATGGCATCCGCCATGCCGGCGACGACGAGACGCACATCTCCGAAATGCCGGCCTTTGCCGACATGCTGGATGCCGAGCATGTCAAGCAGGTCTCGGCCTATGTCTGGAGCCTGACAAATGAAGCGTCGGACGCCTCGCTGGTCGAGCCGGGCAAGACGATCTATGCCGACAATTGCGCTGCGTGTCACGGCGACGATGCGAGGGGCAACAGGGATCTGGGCGCGCCGGACCTCGCCGATGCCATCTGGCTGAAAGGCGAGGGGGAGGCGGCGATTGCCGCGCAGGTACGCGCGCCGAAACACGGCGTCATGCCCGCCTGGCTGCCGCGCCTCGGAGAACCGACCGTCAAGCAGCTTGCCGTCTTCGTGCATTCGCTGGGCGGCGGGGAGTAGGGCGCTACAGAGCTTCGACCGCGATGCCGACCGGGGCGCGAATGCCCCGGTCGTTGGTCAGGAAGACGGTGCAGCCGAGCATCTCGGCCGTCGCCATATGAATGGCATCGACGAGCTTCAACCGGAACTCGGCGCCAACTACGGCCGCTCGCTCGATGATGCGGCGCGTGACGGGAGCCAACGTCACGAAAGCCTGATTTTCCAGCATGCCCAGAAACTGCCTTGCTGGCTCGGCGTTGCTCCGGTCGACCCCGCGCAGGCATTCGCCGATCGCGATCTCGCTGCTGTAGAGACGAGAACCTTCGGAGAGCAGCCGCTCGAGCCTGGCCTTTGCCTTGATCTTCAACTCGCCTGAGCCGTCGACGGCATAGATGAAGATATTGCTGTCGACATAGACGTCAGAGACCATGATCGCGATCTTCGCGCCATGCGCTGACATCCCGATCAATTTCCTCCTGGCTGCGTCCCGGTCCGAGCTTCTCCGTCATTGCAAAAATGCGCCGGAGCGCCTGGCGACGTTCATCGATATTCGCTGTCGTCATGCGCTCATCCTGCGGAAACTTTTGCTCCAGCCTCTCCACCACCACCTCTTCCCGCGACAGGCCCGTCTCGGCCGACACCTTGTCGATCCGCGACAGCAATGCGTCCGAGACTTCGATTTCCAGCTTGTGCAGGCCCATGGCGCGCTCCTTTACCGGCCACAAGATAGTGCATTTCCGGCGTTCTCGCCAGAATGGCGGATCAGCGGTCGGACCAGACCGCCAGTTCGTAGCCGTCCGGATCGGCAAACTGGAAGCGGCGGCCGCCGGGGAAGGGGAAGATCGGCTTGACGATCGTGCCGCCGGCCGCCTCTACGCGGGAGAGCGCGTCCTCGATATCCGCGGCAAAGAGAATGACGAGTGGGCCGCCCTTCGCGGTGACCGGGGCGAGTGTGGTGAAGCCGCCGGAGAGGCGGCCGTCGCGGAACTCGCAATAATCAGGACCGTAGTCGGTGAAAGTCCAGCCGAAGGCGCTGCCGTAGAAGGCCTTGGCGCGGGCAATGTCGGAAACGTTGAACTCGACATAGTCGATCTTCCGGTCGGCGCCTTTGGTGTTCATGATGACGTTTCCTCCCCGTTCTCCATCAACTGTTTGAGTGTTTCGAGGTCGCGGGCGATATGCGCCGCGTCGGCTTCAAAGGCCACGGTGTCCATGCCGGGTTGCCGCAGCAGGGTGAACATCACCTCGGCCCCGTCGCCGTTCGGCACGACGCGGAACGTGTTTTCCACGACGGCTCCCGTCGGCAGTGTAACCGTGTGGTCGATGACGCCGAACGTGTTTGGCGGTGCGAACCGCACCCGAATGGTCCCGAGCGGCCCGCCGTCGGCGATCCAGTCTTCGCCGTCGCGCGTGAAACCGGCTGCGAGGCCGGACGCCCAGCGTGGCATGTTCTCCGGTTTTGACGCGAAGGCGTATACCTCACGCCAGTCGCGTTCGATCGGGCGGTGAAGGATACGGGCTTGCATTGTCGACACGGCGGGCTCCTCGTTGATGAGGCAAGTTTAGCCCGGACTGCGGAGGATGTCGAACAAAAAGTGAACATATTGCCGGTACGCCCTCTGTCGGCAACCATCGCGCCGGTTGCCGACAGAACCGGTGCCGGCCGGACGCTATCCGCGCGACCAGATATCGCCGTCTATCTTGCCCTTCAGCTCGGGATAGTCGGCGGCGTGGAAGGTCGGCACCTTGCCGGCCTTGCGCTGGTCGAAATAATCCTTCGTCAGCTTCCCCACCGTGCCGGAGAGCAGCAAGATCGCGATCAGGTTGATCGTCGCCATCAGGCCCATCGAGGCGTCGGCCGCATCGAACACGGTCGCAACGCTTTCATAGGCGCCCCAGACGACCATCAGCAGCACGGCAAGGCGCATGACCGTCAGGCCCGTGCGGTTGCCGACACCGAGGAAGGTCAGCGCGTTCTCGGCATAGGAATAGTTGCCGATGATCGAGGTGAAGGCGAAGAAGAAGATGGCGATGGCGATGAAATAGGTGCCTGCCGTGCCGATATGGGCGTTCATCGCCGCCTGCGTCAGCTGCGTTCCCGTGACGCCGCTGTCGGGAACGAGGGTGCCGGAAAGCAGGATCATCACCGAGGTCGCCGTGCAGATCAGGATCGTGTCGATGAAGACGCCGAGCGCCTGCACGAAGCCCTGCGAGGACGGGTGGTGCGGATCGGGTGTCGCGACGGCCGCGATATTCGGGGCCGAGCCCATGCCGGCCTCGTTGGAGAAGAGGCCGCGCTTCACGCCGTTCAGCATGGCCGCCATGATGCCGCCGGTCACGCCGCCGGCCGCTTCCTGCCAGCCGAAGGCGCTGGCGACGATCGTGCCGACAATGCCCGGCACGTCCGATGCGTGGGTGATGAGGACCCAGATCGCCATCAGCAGGTAGGCGGCGGCCATGAACGGCACGACGATTTCGGCGACCCGCGCGATCTGCTTGATGCCGCCGAAGATGACGACGCCTGAAAGGGCGGCGACCGCGACGCCCACCCAGATTTTCGGAATGCCGAAGGCGCCTTGCATTGCATCGGCGATCGAGTTCGCCTGCACGGCGTTGAAGACCAGGCCGAAGGAGAGGATGAGGCAGACGGAAAACAGCGCGCCGGCCCAGGGGGCGCCGAGGCCGTGGGCGATGTAGAAGGCGGGGCCGCCGCGATATTGGCCTTCCTCGTTCTTGATCTTGTAGAGCTGCGCGAGTGCGCTTTCGGAATAGGCCGTCGCCATGCCGACGAGCGCCACCATCCACATCCAGAAGGTCGCTCCCGGTCCGCCGAGATAGAGCGCGACGGCGACGCCGGCGAGATTTCCGGTACCGACACGCGAGGCGAGGCTGACGGTCAGCGCCTGGAAGGGGCTGATGCCTGCCTTGTCCTCCGTCTCGCTGCTCTTCAGCACCCGGAACATTTCCGTGAAATGCACGATCTGGATGAAGCCCAGGCGGACCGTGAAATAAATCCCGACCGCGAGCAGTCCGTAGATGAGGACATAGCCCCAGAAGATCGTGTTCAGGAAACCGATGATCGCATCCATGCAGAAACCCCTTCCATATCCGGCCCGAAAGAGCCGACGCCAAGCGAAGCGGCGTGCGTGCCTGCGTCATCCCGCCACGCCCGACCACCTGCCACTTAATGGGCAAACTTGACACAGATCAACGATGGGCGCGCCTGTCCGGCCCATTGTCCCGGCATAACAATGACGATGCCGGTGTTTTCTCCCATGAACGAGCTGTCGCCCCGCTATCCCGCACCCGTCGAGCGGCTCGAAGCCGAACCCGTCAATTCGGCCCGGCTGCGCAAGCCGCTCTACGAAAAGCGCAAGAAGATCTTCCCCAAACGCGCCGAAGGACAGTTCCGCCGATTCAAGTGGATCGTGATGCTCATCACGCTCGGCATCTACTATCTCACACCGTGGATGCGCTGGGACCGCGGGCCCTACGCGCCGGATCAGGCGGTGCTCATCGATCTCGCCGGCCGCCGGTTCTATGTTTTCGGAATCGAGATATGGCCGCAGGAATTCTTCTTCGTGGCCGGCCTGCTCGTCATGGCGGGGTTCGGGCTTTTTCTCGTGACGGCGGCGGTCGGGCGTGCCTGGTGCGGCTATGCCTGCCCGCAAACGGTCTGGGTTGATCTTTTCCTCGTCGTCGAGCGCGCCATCGAGGGCGACCGGAACGCGCGCATCAAGCTCGATGCCGGTCCGTGGAGCCTCGACAAGGTCTGGAAGCGCGTCACGAAACATGCGGTCTGGCTGGTGATCGCGGCGGCGACCGGCGGCGCCTGGATCTTCTATTTCGCGGATGCGCCGACGCTGGCCTCCCGCTTCGTCAGCTTCGATGCGCCGCCGGCCGCCTATATCACCGTCGCCATCCTCACCGCGACGACCTACGCCTTCGGCGGCCTGATGCGCGAGCAGGTCTGCACCTACATGTGTCCCTGGCCGCGCATCCAGGCGGCGATGCTCGACGAGAACTCGCTCGTCGTCACCTACAACGACTGGCGCGGCGAGCCGCGGTCGCGCCATGCGAAGAAGGCGCTCGCCGCCGGCCAGAGCGTCGGCGACTGCGTCGATTGCAACGCCTGCGTCGCCGTCTGTCCGATGGGCATCGACATCCGTGACGGCCAGCAGCTCGAATGCATCACCTGTGCGCTCTGCATCGATGCCTGCGACGGCGTCATGGACAAGCTCGGCAGGGAACGCGGCCTCATCGCCTATGCGACGCTCGCCGACTACAGCACCAACATGCAGCTTGCGACGGGCGGCGGCGCGGCGGCGATCGATCCCGCGCGGGTGCGCGACGCGGCCGGCTCGTTCCTGCCGGAGGTTCTTCATTTCGACTGGCGGGTGATCGTCCGGCCGCGCATCCTGTTCTATGCCGCCGTGTGGATGCTTGCCGGCGCCGCCCTTCTCATCGCGCTCGTCGCACGCGACCGGCTGGCCCTCAACGTGATCCACGACCGCAATCCGCAATATGTGCTGGAATCGGACGGCTCGGTCAGAAACGGCTACGAGGTCAAGCTTCTCAACATGATCCCCGAGCCGCGCGTCATCACGCTGTCGATCGAGGGGCTGGACGGCGCGACGCTCCGGACGGCCGGCCAGGAGAGCACGGACGGCAGGACGCTCGAGATCGCCGCGGAACCTGACCGCGTGACCGGCATCAAGCTCTTCGTCACGCTGCCGAAGGATCGCCTGGCCGCGGCCGCGGGCGGCTTCTCCCTCATCGCCGAGGACAGGCAGGGCCAGGAGCGCGACGTCTATTTCGCCAACTTCAACACGCCCGGAGGCAAGTGATGCGACAGAACGCGAGCGGAACGCAGGCGGGAGGTTTCACGGGATGGCACATGCTCGCCGTCATGGGCCTCTTCTTCGGCATCATCATTTCGGTCAATCTCGTCATGGCCTGGAACGCCGTGTCGAGCTGGAGCGGGCTTGTCGTCCAGAACACCTATGTCGCCAGCCAGGAGTTCAACAGCAAGGTCGAACGGGCGCGGGCGCTCGCCGCCAGCGGCATCAGCGGAACCCTCACGGTCGCGACGGACGGCGTGGACTACCGGCTTGTCGACCGCGGCGGCCAACCGGTCACGGCCGACACGGTTCGGGCGACGTTCAAGCGCCCGGTCGACGAGCGGGACGATTTCGTCCTGGTGCTCCAGCCGGCGGGTGAGGGCAGCTATCGGGTCGTCCACGCCGTCGCCACCGGCCAATGGGTGGTCGACGTCGTCGCCGAGCGATCGGGCAAGGCGGTCTTTCACGAGACCGTGCGCACCGTTGTCGGCGGAGGCGCGCGATGAGCTGCTGCGCGCCGGGAACCGAAGCGTCGGCCGAACTCGCCCGTGCCGCCGTCGCGCTCCCGTCGGTCGATGAACTGCGGCTTGCCAGCCGCGATCTCGGCGAGGGGCTGCGGCAGAGCGATCTCAGCGTGCCGGACGTCCATTGCGGCGCCTGCATCGCGACCGTCGAGGCTGCTGTGCGCAGCGTCCCCGGCGTGGAGCGGGCACGTGTCAACCTGTCGACCCGGCGGGTTTCCGTCGTCTGGCGCGACACGGCCGATCATCGTTTGACCGATCCGCAGGCGATTGCAGCGGCGATTGCCGCCGCCGGCTACGCGGTCCACCTGCAGACCGCGGCCGCATCGTCCGACGACACGCTGCGCAACCAGCTCCTCCGGGCGGTGGCCGTCTCCGGCTTCGCGGCGATCAACATCATGCTGCTCTCCATATCGGTCTGGTCGGGTGCGGAGGCGTCGACGCGCGATCTCTTCCACTGGATCTCGGCGCTCATCGCCGGCCCGACCCTCGTCTATGCGGGGCGGTTCTTCTACCAGTCGGCCTGGAACGCCCTGAAGCACGGCCGCACCAACATGGACGTGCCGATCGCGCTCGCCATCACGCTCTCCTATGCCGTGTCGCTCTGGGAGACGATGCACCACGGCGAGCATGCCTGGTTCGACGCGACCGTCTCGCTGCTGTTCTTCCTGCTCGTCGGCCGCACGCTGGACCATCTGATGCGCGACCGGGCGCGCTCGGCGATCAGCGGGCTTGCGCGCATCGCGCCGCGCGGCGCCATGATCCTGCGCCCGGACGGAAGCCGGGACTACAAGGCCGTCGAGGAGGTCGCGGTCGGCGACAGGCTCGTCGTCGCGGCCGGCGAACGCATCCCGGTCGATTGCCGGGTGCTGTCCGGGGCGAGCGACATCGATCGCTCCATCGTCAGCGGCGAGAGCGCGCCCGTTGCCGGCGGTCCCGGCACCAGGCTGGAAGCCGGCGCCATGAACCTTACCGGCTCGCTGATCGTGGAGGCCGTCGCGGCCGCGCGGGATTCCTTCCTCGCGGAGGTGATCGCGCTGATGGAGGCGGCCGAAGGCGGGCGGGTGCGGTATCGCCGCATCGCCGACCGCGCGGCACGGCTCTATTCGCCGGCGGTGCATCTGCTGGCCCTCGCGACCTTCCTCGGCTGGGGCTTCTATGACGGTGACTGGAAGAAGGCGCTGCTGATCTCGATCGCCGTGCTCATCATCACCTGCCCCTGCGCGCTCGGGCTTGCCGTTCCGGTGGTGCAGGTCGTCGCCGCCGGCCGGCTCTTTTCGCACGGCATCATGGTCAAGGACGGTTCGGCCATGGAGCGGCTCGCCGAAATCGACCTTGCCGTCTGCGACAAGACCGGCACGCTGACCCTCGGCCGGCCGCGTCTCGTCGACGCGGCGTCGCTCGACCGTCGGCACCTGGCGACGGCGGCCGGCCTTGCGGGCCATTCCCGCCATCCGCTCTCGGTCGCGCTCGCCGCGGCGTCGTCCGGCCCGCTTGCGGTGTTCGCCTCGGTTTCCGAGCGGCCCGGCGAAGGGCTGGAGGCGACCGCCGCCGAAGGCACCTATCGTCTCGGCCGCCGCGGCTTTGCCGTCGCGGACGCGTGTGGCGGCGGCGAGACGGACTATTCCGAAGTGGTGCTGTCGCTCGACGGCCGCGTGCTTGAAACCTTCCGCTTCGAAGATACGCTTCGCCCCGGCGCGCGCGCGGCGATCGACGCGCTGTTTTCCGACGGCGTCGACTCAGAGATCCTTTCGGGCGACCGGATCCCGCCGGTCAGGCGCATCGCCGCGATCCTCGGCATCGGCCGCTGGTCGGCGGAACTTTCGCCGAAGGACAAGACGGAAGCGGTCACGGCGCATGCCGGACGCGGGCGCCGCGTGCTGATGGTCGGCGACGGCATCAACGATGCGCCGGCGCTCGCCGCGGCGCATGTGTCGATGGCCCCCGCCACGGCGGCGGATGTCGGCCGCCAGGCCGCGGATTTCGTCTTTTTGCACGACAGCCTGAACGCCGTTCCCTTCGCGCTGTCGACCGCGCGGCGGGCGGGCAGCCTCATCCGGCAGAATTTCGCGCTTGCCATCGGCTACAACGCCATCGCCGTACCGGTCGCCATCCTCGGCCATGCGACGCCGCTGATCGCCGCAATCGCCATGTCGACGTCCTCGATCATCGTCGTGGTGAACGCCCTCCGGCTGCGCGCCGACGCAGCCGGAGGCGGCGTTTCGCACGCCAAAGCGCCGCTCGGCATGGTGACGACATGAACACGCTCGTCTACCTCATCCCGGTCGCCCTTTTCCTCGGCGGGCTGGGGCTCGCGGCCTTCCTCTGGTCGCTGCGGACCGGCCAGTACGACGATATCGACGGCGCCGCCTGGCGGGTGCTCGACGACGGCGACGACCGTCCGCAGGACGCGGGCAACGCGGCGCGGCGCGAGCGCTGAGAGCGCAAACAATCCCTTGTCGTAAATCGATTTGAGTGCCAAAACACGCTCACGCCGGAGTCGGGCGGACGATCGTTCTGCTCCCCGGTCCTCGTTCTTTGCGCAGCGGCCCGAGGGGTCTGCCCTCCGCCTGCGCGTTCCCTACGGAGGTATATCGTGGCACAAGCGGAAATCGGCCTCATCGGTCTCGGCGTCATGGGGTCCAATCTGGCGCTCAACATTGCCGAAAAGGGCAACAAGATCGCGGTCTTCAACCGGACGGTGGCACGGACGAAGGAATTTTACGAGGAAGCCGGCGACCTGAAGGACCAGGTCGTGCCCTGCGAGACGATCGAGGAGTTCGTCGCCGCCATCCGCCCGCCGCGCCCGATCATCATCATGATCCAGGCGGGTGCCGCGGTCGACCAGCAGATGGACCTGCTGCGTCCCTACCTCGAGAAGAACGACATCATGATCGACGCCGGCAACGCGAATTTCCGCGACACGATGCGCCGCTTCGACGCGCTGAAGGATTCCGGCCTCACCTTCATCGGCATGGGCGTTTCCGGCGGCGAGGAGGGCGCCCGCCACGGGCCCTCGATCATGGTCGGCGGCACGGAGGATTCCTGGAAGCGCGTCGAGAAGGTGCTGACCTCGATCGCCGCCAAGTACAACGACGAGCCCTGCGTCGCGTGGCTCGGCGAAAACGGCGCCGGCCACTTCGTCAAGACCATCCACAACGGCATCGAATATGCCGACATGCAGATGATCGCCGAGATCTACGGCATCCTGCGCGACGGTCTGAAGATGAGCGCCGCCGAGATCGGCGACGTCTTCGTCGAATGGAACAAGGGCCGGCTCGAATCCTACCTGATCGAGATCACCGCAAAGGTGCTTGTTGCGACCGACCCGATCGGCGGCGGACCGATGGTCGACATGATCCTCGACAAGGCCGGCCAGAAGGGCACCGGCAAATGGTCCGCCATCGAGGCGCAGAACATGGGCGTGCCGGCAACCGGCATCGAGGCCGCCGTCGCGGCGCGCTCGATCTCGTCCTTCAAGGCGGAGCGCGAGGCGGCTGAGAAAATCCTCGGCCTGCCGGACGTGCCGGCGCTTGCGATCGCCGACAGGGCGGCCTTCGTCAAGGATCTCGAAAGCGCGCTGCTTGCCGGCAAGATCGGCGCCTATGCGCAGGGTTTCGCCGTGATGTCGGCCGCCTCCAGGGAATTCTCCTGGAACCTGCCGATGCCGACGATCGCCAAGATCTGGCGCGCCGGCTGCATCATCCGCTCGCAGTTCCTCGACGAGATCACCAGCGCCTTCACCAAGGCGCCGGACGCGGCGAACCTGATCGTCACGCCGGCCTTCGCGACGATGGTCAAGGAAAGCGACGGGGCACTGCGCCGCGTCGTCTCGACCGCCGCGCTCTCCGGCCTGCCGGTGCCGGCGCTCGCCTCGGCGCTCGGCTATTTCGACAGCTACCGCCGTGCCCGCGGCACGGCCAACGTCATCCAGGCGCAGCGCGACTTCTTCGGTGCGCATGGCTTCGACCGTGTCGACGGCGCCGACAGCCATCACGGCCCGTGGGGCAGCGGCCTCAACGCCTGAGGCCGCCGGGGTTTCGCGGCCCCGTGATGAAGATCTTTTCGAGAGGCCCGCTTTGCCGGGCCTTTATCGTATGGCGGAGAGCGCGAGCACCTCGCGCTGCTGCTGCTCGTCGCCCGCGCCGGGGAGCGGGTAGCTGAGGGATTGCAGGTCTGCCGCCGGGCGTCCCTCGATGCGGCCGATGACGGCCTTGGCGAGCTCCCGACCGGCGAGCCTTATGTCCTCGCGCATGGTCATCACCTCGGGCCGCAGCCATTGCAGGAAAATGTGCGGTTCCTTCGACACCATGTCGATGCCGTCGCCGAGCTTTCGGCCGCAGGCTTCGAGCGCCGCGATCAGGGCCACCGCGCCCGAGCCGCTGCCGGAGACGATGCCGTCGACGAGATCGGGGGAGGCGAGCACGTCCTCTGCCGCCTCGCGGATCTGCACCAGCGTCGAATCGAGATTGACCTGGCCGAAGGGAACGGCGCTAGCGCCGAAGTCGCGGATACCCTTCTCGAAGCCCGATCGCATGTGGAGATGGAAGGTGAGGTAGGGCGGCGGCTGCAGCAGCATGATGCGCCGGCGCCCCTTCTCGACGAGGCGGCGCACCGCCTCGTAGGCGAAGCGCTCGTTGTCGAAGTCGTGATAGGGGTGCACCAGGTTCATCTCGGTGCGGCCGTGGGTGGCAAAGGGAAAATTCCGCTCCAGCATCAGCGCGACGCGCGGATCGTTCGGCTCGGTGCGCGAGATGATGACGCCGTCGGCGGCGCCGGTGTCCAGCACATAGTGCACCGGGTCGAGCGGGTTGCCCTTCGCCCGGTAGGGCGTGACGATCAGGTGGTACTGGGTCGTCGCGAGCACCTCCGAAATGCCGACCACCATGGGGCTGGTCAGGCCCATGATCTCCTCCTCGAGGCTGAGGATGAGGCTGATGACGTTCGTCTTGCCGGTGCGCAGGCGCACTCCTGCCCGGTTCGGGTGATAGCCGATCTGGCGTGCGACGAGCCGGACGCGTTCCTTCGTTTCCATGCCGATGTCAGGTGCGTCCTTCAGCGCCCGCGAGACGGTGGTGATGCCGAGGCCGGTCATGAAGGCGATCGTCTTCAGTGTCGGCCGCGCATCGACCGCCGCCTTCGGCTCGGTCCGTGCATCCTTCGCCTTGTCGTCCATTCGCCCCGCCTGCGTCATCCCGGAATTCAGCAACATACATGCTTTGCCGTCGGCCGCCACTCTCGGCTCATTCGAACGACAAAACTGTAACGATACAGCTTCATTGTCGAGCGGTTTCTTTACCTTTGAAGCCGGCTCCTGGCGTGTTCTTCATGCTGCCCACGGAATCCTCATTTTAATGCGGTCGCGAAGGGCGCTCGCCACATTGGGCAGCCTAGTTGTGAAATTAGTCATATTTTTCAATATGTAATACGTGTGAACATTGTTTGCCGCGGCGCAAAATATGATGAAAATCAGAGCACGTGACGGGCGAAAATGCGGCAATCTTGACCTTCAAAAATTTTGTCGAGTGAAATCGCAGGTGGCCTGTTGCGTGTTGCGAGCGATTGGACTAGCTTTTTACTGCAACGTTTCAGTGAGGGAGGAGACTCATGAATTTCCGTAGCATCGCGGCCATGCTCGCCGCCGGCGTCATGTTTCCGGCGGGTATCGCCGGAGCGGCCGATCTCGAAGTGACCCATTGGTGGACGTCGGGTGGCGAGGCGGCCGCGGTGGCCGAGCTTGCCAAGGCCTTCGACGCCACCGGCAACAAGTGGGTCGACGGCGCGATCGCCGGCGCCGGCGGCACGGCGCGCCCGATCATGGTCAGCCGCATCACCGGCGGCGATCCGATGGCCGCCACGCAGTTCAACCACGGCCGCCAGGCCGAGGAGCTGGTCGAATCCGGCCTGATGCGCGACCTGACGGATGTCGCCACCCGCGAAGGCTGGAAGGACATCGTCAAGCCTGCGAGCCTGCTCGACAGCTGCACGATCGACGGCAAGATCTATTGCGCGCCGGTCAACATCCACTCCTGGCAATGGCTGTGGCTGTCGAACGCGGCCTTCGAGAAGGCCGGCGTCGCCGTGCCGAAGAACTGGGACGAATTCGTCGCGGCCGCTCCCGCACTGGAAAAGGCCGGTATCGTGCCGCTCGCCGTCGGCGGGCAGCCGTGGCAGGCGGCCGGCGCCTTCGACGTGCTGATGGTGGCGATTGCCGGCAAGGACGTCTTCAACAAGGTGTTCGGCGAGAAGGATGCCGAGCTTGCCGCCGGTCCCGAGATCGCCAAGGTCTTCGCTGCCGCCAACGACGCGCGCGCGATGTCCAAGGGCACCAACGTCCAGGACTGGAACCAGGCGACCAACATGGTGATCACCGGAAAGGCCGGCGGCCAGATCATGGGCGACTGGGCGCAGGGTGAGTTCGCGCTCGCCGGCCAGGTTGCGGGCAAGGACTACACCTGCCTTCCCGGTCTCGGCGTGAACGAGATCATCTCGACCGGCGGCGACGCCTTCTACTTCCCGCTGCTCGACGACGAGGAGAAGTCCAAGGCGCAGGAAGCTCTGGCCTCGACGCTGCTCGCACCCGCCACGCAGGTCGCCTTCAACCTCAAGAAGGGGTCGCTTCCGGTTCGCGGCGACGTCGACCTTGCCGCCGCCAACGACTGCATGAAGAAGGGCCTCGACATCCTCGCCAAGGGCAATGTCATCCAGGGCACCGACCAGCTCATGTCGCAGGATACGCAGAAGCAGAAGGAGGATCTCTTCTCCGAATTCTTCGCCAATCCCGCTCTGACGCCGGAAGACGCGCAGAAACGCTTCGTCGAGATCATCGCCTCCGCGGAATAACACCGCCCGGCACCGGGCAGGCGGCGGCGTTTCGCCGCCTGCCTTCGGTCGGCGATCAGGCGAGAGGCGACGGTCGTTCCCCAGCATGAGGCGGCCGGCGGCGTCCGGAACCCGTCATGCCGGCGGAGCGCGTCCGGTCGACAACGAGAAGGAGCGAAGCATGACGGGGACAGTCAGGGCCGGCCCGCCCAACAAACTCTTTCGCAATCTGAATTCGAAGATTGCCTCCATTCCGATGATGCTGACGGCGCTCGTCATCTTCCTCGGCGGGACGATCTGGACGGTCGTCTATTCCTTCACGAACTCGAAATTGCTGCCGCGGCTCAAATTCGTCGGTCTCGACCAGTACGAGCGCCTGTGGGACGCGCCGCGCTGGGTCATCTCGATCCAGAATCTGGCGATCTACGGCATCCTGACGCTGATCTTCAGCCTCGTCATGGGTTTTGTCCTGGCAGCCTTGATGGATCAGAAGATTCGGTTCGAAAACACGTTCCGCACGATCTTTCTCTATCCCTTCGCGCTGTCCTTCATCGTGACGGGCCTCGTCTGGCAGTGGATCCTCAACCCGGAATTCGGCATCCAGTCGGTGGTGCGTGCGCTTGGATGGCAGAGCTTCGCCTTCGATCCGCTCTACAATTCCGACATCGTCATCTACGGCATCCTGATCGCCGGCCTCTGGCAGGGCACCGGCCTCGTCATGTGCCTGCTGCTCGCGGGGCTCCGCGGCATCGACGAGGACATCTGGAAGGCCTCGCGCGTCGACGGCATCCCGATGTGGAGGACCTACATCTTCATCGTTATCCCGATGATGCGGCCCGTCTTCATCACCACGCTCGTCATCATCGCCAGCGGCATCGTGCGCGTCTACGACCTCGTCGTCGCGCAGACGAGCGGCGGGCCGGGCATCGCTTCCGAAGTGCCGGCGAAATATGTCTATGACTACATGTTCCAGGCGCAGAATCTCGGGCAGGGCTTCGCCGCCTCGACCATGATGCTCGTCACCGTCGCCATCATCATCGTGCCCTGGGCCTATCTCGAATTCGGAGGACGCAAACGTGGCTGACGCTCTTGCCCTCAAAAACAATGGCGCCCTCAAGGACGGGCCGGCGCTTGCCGCCGCCCGCAAGGCCGGCGTGGAGCCGGCCGGCCGCAAGCCCCGGCAGATGCTCTCGTCGCGCAACATCATGCTCTACGGCGCGCTGATCTTTGCGGCGCTCTATTACCTGCTGCCGCTCTATGTGATGGTCGTGACCTCACTCAAGGGCATGCCGGAGATCCGCCTCGGCAACATCTTCTCGCCGCCGGTGGAGATCACCTTCGAGCCCTGGGTCAAGGCCTGGGCGACCGCCTGCACCGGGCTCAACTGCGACGGCCTTTCGCGCGGTTTCTGGAACTCGGTGCGCATCACCGTGCCCTCGACGCTGATCTCGATCCTGATCGCCTCGGTCAACGGCTATGCGCTCGCCAACTGGCGCTTCAAGGGCGCGGACCTGTTCTTCACCATCCTGATCGTCGGCGCCTTCATCCCCTACCAGGTGATGATCTACCCGATCGTCATCGTGCTGCGCGAAATGGGCATCTACGGCACGCTCTCCGGCCTCGTCATCGTGCACACGATCTTCGGCATGCCGATCCTGACGCTGCTCTTCCGCAACTATTTCACGTCGCTGCCGGAGGAACTCTTCAAGGCGGCGCGCATCGACGGGGCGGGCTTCTGGCAGATCTATTTCCGCATCATGCTGCCGATGTCGCTGCCGATCTTCGTCGTCGCGATGATCATCCAGATCACCGGCATCTGGAACGACTTCCTCTTCGGCGTCGTCTATACCCGGCCGGAATATTATCCGATGACCGTGCAGCTCAACAACATCGTCAATTCGGTGCAGGGGGTGAAGGAATACAACGTCAACATGGCCGCGACACTGCTCACCGGTGCGGTTCCTCTCCTCGTCTATTTCGTGTCCGGGCGTCTCTTCGTCCGGGGCATCGCCGCCGGCGCAGTCAAGGGTTAAGCGACATGACGCATTCCGTTTCCATCAAGGACCTCTCGTTGAGCTTCGGCGCGGTCAAGGTGCTGCAGAACCTCAATCTCGACATCGGCGACGGCGAATTCCTCGTGCTGCTCGGCTCGTCCGGCTGCGGGAAGTCGACGCTGCTCAACTGCATCGCCGGCCTGCTGGAGCCGACCGACGGGCAGATCTTCATCAAGGACAAGAACGTCACCTGGGAAGAACCCAAGGACCGCGGCATCGGCATGGTGTTCCAGTCCTATGCGCTCTATCCGCAGATGACGGTCGAGAAGAACCTCTCCTTCGGCCTCCAGGTCGCCAAGATGCCGAAGGCGGAGATCGACAAGCGCGTGGCGCGCGCCGCTGAGATCCTCCAGATCGGTCCGCTGCTCAGGCGCAAGCCCTCGGAGCTCTCCGGCGGCCAGCGCCAGCGCGTGGCGATCGGCCGGGCACTGGTACGCGACGTCGACGTCTTCCTGTTCGACGAGCCGTTGTCGAACCTCGACGCCAAGCTGCGTTCCGAGCTGCGCGTCGAGATCAAGCGGCTGCACCAGTCGCTGAAGAACACGATGATCTACGTCACGCACGACCAGATCGAGGCGCTGACGCTCGCCGACCGCATCGCCATCATGAAGAGCGGCGTCATCCAGCAGCTTGCCGATCCGAACACGATCTACAACGTGCCGCAGAACCTCTTCGTCGCCGGCTTCATCGGCTCGCCGTCGATGAACTTCCTGCATGGCGAGACGGCGGACCGCGGCGGCAGGCTCGTCTTCGCCACCGACGGTGTCGATTTCGCGCTCGACGGCTACCGGGCTGGCGAGCCGCTGGCGGCCGGTCGCAAGGTTGTGCTCGGCGTCAGGCCGGAGCATATCCGGATCGACGAGCATCTGAACGGCGCGCGCGAGACGCATGAGGCGACGGTCGATATCGAGGAGCCTATGGGGGCCGACAACCTGCTCTGGCTGAAGCATGCCGGCCATACGATTTCCGTGCGCACCGCCGGCTCCCGCCGCTTTTCGCCGGGCACGAAGGTGAGGCTTGCCTTCGACATGTCGCTTGCCTCGCTGTTCGACGCGGCGACGGAAGACCGGATATAGACGAATGCGCCGCCGCGGGCATAGCAGGGACAACGCAGAGACTGACCGATGAACCGCATTGCCGAAATCACCACGCTCGACCTCGCCGGCGACTGGCACCTTGCCTCGCTCGACAGCGCGCATGTCTGCCTGATGCCGGTGCCCGGCGACGTGCACAGCGCCCTGGTCGCCGCCGGCCATATCCCGGAGCCCTATGCGGGGCGCAACGAGCGCAACGTGCGGTGGGTGGCGGCGAAGGACTGGTCGATCGAGCGGAGTTTCGCCGTCACGCCGGAGATGCTGGAGGGATCCTGGTATCTCGACATCGGCAGCATCGACACGGTCGCATCCGTCTATGTCAATGGCGTCCTGGTGCAGGACACGGACAACTGCTTCCGCCGCTACCGGCCGGACGTGACGGAGGCGCTGCAGGCCGGCGAGAACACGCTGCGCATCGTCATCCATTCGAGCGTCGCGGCCGGCGCGGCACGCCAGGCCGAACAGCCGTTCTTCGTGCCCTGGCACGAGGGCAATTCGCCGATCCCCTACGGCAACATGCTGAGGAAGCCGCAGTGCCATTTCGGCTGGGACTGGAACATCGCCATCGCGCCGCTTGGCATCTACGGGACGATTGCGCTGCGCAAGCTCGAGGTCGCACGCATCGAGCATGTGACGACGCGGCAGTTCCATCACGCGGACGGGGCCGTCGACCTCTATGCGACGGCGACCCTTTTCGCCGAGGCGCCGGGTATCCTGCCCGTACACTTTTCGCTGGGCGACGAGCGCGTGCGGCTCGATATCGGCGTCGATGCCGGCGAGACCGTCCTGACGCACATGTTCCGCATCGACACCCCGAAACTCTGGTGGCCCGCCGGCAGCGGCGCGCAGCCGCTCTGCGAGGTGCGCGTCGAGACATCGACCGATACGGTCGTCCGCCGCGTCGGCCTCCGGCGCGTCGAGCTGCTCACCGATCCGGACGACGCCGGCAGCCGCTTCGCCTTCCGGGTCAACGGCCGCGAGATCTTCTGCCGCGGCGCCAACTGGATCCCGGCCGACGCGCTCATTTCCCGCGTCACGCGCGACGGCGTGCGCGACCTGCTGCAATCGGCCGTCGATGCCAACATGAACATGATCCGCGTCTGGGGCGGCGGATTCTACGAGCCGGACTGGTTCTACGACCTCTGCGACGAGATGGGGCTGATGGTCTGGCAGGACTTCATGTTCGCCTGCAACCTCTATCCCTCGACCGTCGATTTCCTCGACAATGTCACGGCCGAGGTCGACTACCAGGTCCGCCGGCTCTCCTCGCATCCCTCGATCGTTCTGTGGTGCGGCGACAACGAGCTCGTCGGCGCGCTCACCTGGTTCGACGTCAGCCGCAAGGACCGCGACCGCTACCTCGTCTCCTACGACCGGCTCAACCGCACCATCGAAGTGGCGATGAAGAAGGCGGCACCGGGTGCCATCTGGTGGCCGTCGAGCCCTGCCTCCGGCTACCTCGACTTCGGCGACGCCTGGCACGCCGACGGCTCCGGCGACATGCATTACTGGTCGGTCTGGCACGAGAACAAGACCTTCGACAACTATCGCACGGTACGGCCGCGCTTCTGCTCGGAATTCGGCTTCCAGTCCTATACGTCCATGCCGGTGATGAAGACCTTCGCGGGGCCGAAGGACATGAACATCGCCTCGCCGGTGATGGAGAGCCACCAGAAGAACGCCGGCGGCAACGAGCGCATCGCCGGCACGATGTTCCGCTATTTCCGCTTCCCGAAGGATTTCGCGAGCTTCGTCTACTTGAGCCAGATCCAGCAGGGTCTGGCGATCCGCACCGCCGTCGACTACTGGCGCTCGCTGAAGCCCCACTGCATGGGCACGCTCTACTGGCAGCTCAACGATACCTGGCCGGTCGCCTCCTGGTCGAGCCTCGACTACGGCGGAAGCTGGAAGGCGATGCACTACATGGTGCGCCGGTTCTTCCAGCCGGTCGCGGTCGCTGCCGTCCCGTCGAAGGACGGCGCGACGCTCGGCTTCTCCATGGTCAACGATACCGCGGAACCGGTAACGGTCCGGCTCGAAACCTGGCTCGTGTCGCTGTCCGGCGAGCGGCGTGCCTTCCGCAGCGCCGAGGGTGTCTGCCCGCCTGACCGGGCGTCGATGCTCCTCTCCATCTCCGCCGCGGACCTGCCCGAGGACGCGCTCATCTTCTGGTCCTTCGAGGCGTCGAACGGCATGCGTGGCGAGGGGCACCACGTCGTCGCCACCTACAAGGCGCTCGATCTCAAGCCCTCCGGCCTATCGCTCGGCATCGTGGCACGGGGTGACGGCGCCTTCGACGTGCGGGCGTCGGCAGAGGGGCTTTCGCTCCACCTGATGCTGGAGGCCGACGTCGCGGGCCGCTGGTCCGACAATGCCTTCGACCTGACGGCCGGCGAGGGCAGGACGGTGCGCTTCTCGCCCGCGGCGCCGCTTCCGGCGGGCGCGCTTCCGAAGCTGCACTGGTTCGATCTCCATTCCTGCCAGATGGCGGCGGACGCCTGAGGCCTTCCCGATCTCCCAACGACACACGAGGACATCTCCATGGACACAGTCAGCTTCCAGCTCTACAGCGCGCGAAACTTCCAGCCGTTCTCCGGCATCTTCAGGCAGCTGGCGGCCGCCGGCTACAGCGAGGTCGAAGGTTACGGCGCTCTCTACGCGTCGCTTGACGATGCCACGATCGAAAGGACGAAGGCTGAACTCGACGACAACGGGCTTGCCATGCCGACGGCGCATTTCGGGCTCGACATGCTCGAGCAGGACGTCGACCGCGTTCTGAAGATCGCAGGCACGCTCGCCATCAAGACGATCTACTGCCCGTACCTCATGCCCGACGACCGCCCGAAGGATGCCGACGGCTGGCGCGGTTTCGGCGAGCGGCTGCAGACGGCGTCGGTCCCCTACCGTGCCGCCGGCCTCGGTTTCGGCTGGCACAACCACGATTTCGAGTTCGTCCCGCTGGCTGACGGTTCCTGTGCACAGGACCGGATCTTCGAGGGCGGGCCCGATCTCGAATGGGAGGCGGACATCGCCTGGATCATCCGGGGCGGCGGCGATCCCTTCGCCTGGATCGCCAAATACGGCGACCGCATCACGGCCGTGCATGTCAAGGACATCGCGCCGGCCGGGCAGAATGCGAACGAGGACGGCTGGGCGGATGTCGGCCACGGCACCGTCGCCTGGCCCGCACTCGTGAAGGCGCTGGCGGCGACGAAGGCGAAGCACTTCATCGTCGAACACGACAATCCGAGCGATATCGGCCGCCTCATCACCCGGTCGATCGCCTCGATCCGCGCCTATTGATGCGAAGGCCCGTTCCTTCGCGCGAAGGGGCGGGCGGATGAATCACAGTCCGTCGTGCCGGCCGCAATATCTGACTCCCCGTCAGTTGACCCGGCGGCATGACTCAACCGAAAGACCAGGAACATGACACAGGAATACGGAGTCGGCATCATCGGCTGCGGCAACATCTCGGGGGCCTATTTCAAGCTGATCCCGATCTTCAGGAACCTGAAGGTGGTCGCCTGCGCCGACATCAACCCTGCCGCGGCGAAGGCCCGGTCGGAGGAATTCGGCGTCGAGGCGCAGGAGATCGACGCGCTGCTGGCGAACCCCGCGGTCGACGTCGTCGTCAACCTCACCATCCCCGAGGCGCATTACCCGGTGTCGAAGCGCGCGCTCGAGGCCGGCAAGCACGTCTATTCGGAAAAGCCCTTCGTGCTGACGCTGGAACAGGGCGAGGATCTGCGCCGCATCGCCGATGCGAGGGGTCTGAAGGTCGGTTCGGCGCCGGACACCTATCTTGGCGGCGCGCACCAGTATGCCCGCCACCTGATCGACAGCGGCCGCATCGGCAAGGTCATGTCCGGCACCGCCCACGTGCTCGGCCCGGGCATGGAGAGCTGGCATCCGAACCCGGACTTCTTCTTCGCGCCGGGCGGCGGGCCGATCCTCGACATGGGCCCGTATTACGTCAACAACCTCGTCAACCTCGTCGGTCCGGTGAAGCGGGTCGTGGCGCTTGCCAACCGGGCGCGCGAGGAGCGCACGATCGGCGTCGGCCCGCGGCTCGGCGAGAAGGTGCCGGTCGTCGTCGCGACGAACATTCACGCCGTGCTCGAGTTCGCGAGCGGCGCGCAGGTCGCGCTGATGGCGAGCTGGGACGTCTGGGCGCACCGCCATCAGAACATGGAGCTCTACGGTACGGACGGCGCGATTTTCGTGCCGGACCCGAACTTCTTCGGCGGTTCGGTGGAGGTTGCCGGCATGGACCGCGAGCCGAAGGCGGTGGAGGTCTGGGACCACCCGCTGACTGCGCACAATTTCGAGTTCAGCTGGGGGACCCAGGCGAACTATCGCGGCATCGGCCTTGCGGACATGATGGATGCGGTCTCGACGGGCCGCGACTACCGCTGCTCGCTCGACCGCTCGCTGCACACGATCGACGTGCTGACCGCCATCCTGCGGTCTGCGGAAGAGGGCAGGGCGGTCGACATCGCCACCAGCTGCACCCAGCCGGAAGCGCTCGGCATCGAGCAGGCGCGAGCCCTGTTGCGCTGACGGAGCGCGCCCCCGAACGCGCACAGGCGGCGATCTTCCCGTCGCCTGCGCTGCCGTCATCGGCCGTGTTTGCCGTCGATCAATAGAAGCTGCTGTAGCGGATGCCCTGCTGCACCTGGAAGATCGCCTGCTTGATCAGCCGGCGGGCATTGCCCTTGTAGCCGCCCTTGTTGTTCGGCGCGCTGGCGAGCATCTGGTCGGCCGCGATCAGGTGGTTGATCGCCTCTTCCATCCGCGGCTGGAAGGCTGCGGAGGCGGCCGAAACGCCGAGGCCGCCGATGATGATGCCGGCGGCGACGGAGATGCCTGCGATGGCCTTGGGCGAAATGCTGGAGAGCTTCATGGTGTTTTCCTCTGGATGCATGGACGATTCCGGTCTGCTTCGGCACATTTTCCGCGAAACGAACTTTCGTCAACATCTCCAGACGGATCAGGCGGGGCGGGCATTCGAATGCCCGCCCGCTTTCGACCGCCGTCAGCTTCCCGACGTCAGGCAGTCGCGCAGCGACGTGCCGATCGACTTCATCAGGTCGAAATAGAG
>NZ_JAKGBU010000021.1:27455-32467 GCF_021555155.1 Rhizobium alarense | reverse complement strand
TTCGACCGCCGTCAGCTTCCCGACGTCAGGCAGTCGCGCAGCGACGTGCCGATCGACTTCATCAGGTCGAAATAGAGGTCGGGTCCCGCGGCGAGCGCTCCGCCTTCCGGGTCGAGCGTGCCGGACTTCGCCGGCGTGCCCTCGATTACCACATTGACGAGCTTCGGCTCGAACTGCGGTTCGGCAAAGACGCAGGTCGCGCCGAGCTCCGTCACCTTGGCGCGGATCTGCGACAGGCGCTCGGCGCCCGGCAGCGTTTCCGGGCTGACCGTGATCGAGCCGGCGACGCGCACGCCGTAGTGGCGCTCGAAATACTGATAAGCGTCGTGGAAGACGACGAAGGGCTTAGACTTGACCGGCTCCACCAGGCTCCGGATCTCGCCGTCAAGCGCATCGATGCGCTTTTCCAGGGCCACGAGGTTCGCGCGATAGGCCTTTGCGTTCTGCGGGTCGGCCTCTTCAAGCGCATGCGCGATCTCCGTCGCCATGGCCCGCGCGTTCTCAGGGGCAAGCCACAGATGCATGTCGATTTCGCCATGCCCGTGCTCGTCGTCGCCGTGACCTTCGGAAGCGTGCTGCTCGTGCGCCTCGTCTTCGTGTGCGGCATGCACATCCGTTCCTTCGGCCTCGTGGCTCGCATGGGCCTCCGCGCCGTGGCCTTCCTCGCCATGCTCGTCGTCATCGTGCGCCTCGAAGGCGCCGCCCTCGCGCAGCGGCAGCGTTTCCACGCCCGGTGCGTCTTCCAGCTCGATCACTTTGGCTTTGCCGCCCAGCGTTTCGAGCGGCCTGTCGAGAAAGGCTTCGAGACCGGGGCCGACCCAGAAGACGAGGTCGGCCTCCTGCAGCGCCGCGGCATTGGACGGCTTCATCGCATAGGTATGCGGCGACGCGGACCCTTCGACGATCAGCGACGGTTCGCCGATGCCCTGCATGACAGCGGCGACCAGCGAGTGGATCGGCTTGATCGAGACGACGACCTTGGGCGCTTCGGCATGGGCGAGCGCGGGCAGCATCAGGAGCGATGCGGAGGCGGCGAGGGCGGATGCGATCTTCATGACGGACTCCGGTTGAAAGATCATTGTAATGTTATTACATCAATTGCGTTATGCTATAACGTGTGTCATAGGCGATGGCAATGGCCTCCGGAACGAATTCGATGCTGCAGACTGAGACCCATCTTCCGCCGCCGCTCGTCTCGCTTTCCGGCGTCGGCGTTCGCCGGCAGGGGCGCTGGCTGGTGCGCGGCGTCGACCTGACGATTGCGCCCGGCGAGATCGTCACGCTCATCGGCCCCAACGGTTCGGGCAAGTCGACCACCGCCAAGGCGGCAATCGGCGTGCTGAAGGCGGACGAGGGGCGCGTCACGCGCAAGCCGAGCCTTCGCGTCGGATACGTGCCGCAGAAGCTTGCGGTGGACTGGACGCTGCCGCTCACGGTCGAGCGGCTGATGACACTGACGCAGCCGCTTCCGAACCGCGAGATCGACGCGGCGCTCGCGGCGACCGGCATCGGACACCTTGCCCGTGCCGACGTGCAGCACCTTTCCGGCGGCGAGTTCCAGCGCGCGCTGCTTGCCCGGGCCATCGCCCGCAAGCCGGACCTGCTCGTGCTCGACGAGCCGGTGCAGGGTGTCGACTTTTCCGGCGAGATCGCGCTTTACGACCTCATCAAGACGATCCGCAATACGACCGGCTGCGGCATCCTGCTCATCTCGCATGACCTGCATGTCGTCATGGCCGAGACCGACACGGTCGTCTGTCTCAACGGCCATGTCTGCTGCACCGGCACGCCGGAGAGCGTCAGCCGGAGCCCCGAATATGTCCGCCTCTTCGGCTCGCGGGCAGCCGAGACCCTGGCGCTCTACACCCATCATCACGATCACACGCATCTGCCCGACGGGCGCGTGCTGCATGCGGACGGTTCGGTCACCGATCACTGCCATCCGGAGGACGGCCACCATCACGAGGCCGCGCCGGAGGGCAGGGCGCAGCCGATGCGCATCGTGCACACACACGGGCCGACCTGCGGCTGCGGCCACGATCACGGTCCGGCGGCGCAGGCCGAACCGAAGGGGGCAGCGTCCGATGCTTGACGACTTCTTCCTGCGCGCGCTTCTCGCCGGGGTCGGTCTGGCGCTCACGGCCGGTCCGCTCGGCTGTTTCGTCGTCTGGCGGCGCATGGCCTATTTCGGCGACACGATGGCGCATTCGGCGCTGCTCGGCGTGGCGCTCTCGCTGCTCTTCGAGCTCAATCTCCTGCTCAGCGTCTTCGTCGTCGCCGCCGTCGTCTCGCTGCTGCTGCTCGCGCTGCAGAAGCGCGGTTCGCTGTCGACGGACGCCCTGCTCGGGCTCCTGTCCCACGCGACGCTCGCCATCGGCCTCGTCATCGTGTCCTTCATGACCTGGGTGCGGATCGACCTCGTCGGCTTCCTGTTCGGCGATATCCTCGCCGTCGGCATCGGCGACGTCTACCTCGTGTGGGGCGGCGGCATCCTCGTGCTCTTCGCGATCGCCTATCTGTGGCGCCCGCTGCTCGCCTCCACGGTCAATCCGGAACTCGCTGCCGCCGAGGGCATGGAGCCGGAAAAGGCGCGGCTCGCCTTCATGCTGCTGATGGCGCTGATCATCGCCGTCTCGATGAAGATCGTCGGCATCCTGCTCATCACGTCGCTGCTCATCATTCCCGCGGCGACGGCGCGGCGCTTTTCGTCGAGCCCCGAGCTGATGGCGGTCTATGCCTCGCTGATCGGCGCGGTCGCGGTGGTCGGCGGCCTCTTCGGCTCGCTCGAGTTCGACACGCCGTCAGGCCCGTCCATCGTGGTTGCGGCGCTCGTGCTGTTCATTCTAAGTCTCGTGCCGGGATGGACGCGACCGGAGGCGTCGTCGCCCGACCGACTGGGAGAGGAGGGGCCGCGATGACCGCCGGACAGCCGCTTACGAAAAACCAGGGCCTCGTCTTCGACGTGCTTTCCCATGCCGAGGGGCCGCTCAGCGCCTATTCGATCCTCGACAAGCTGCGCGGCGAAGGCTTCCGTGCGCCGCTGCAGGTCTACCGGGCGCTCGACAAGCTGCTCGAATTCGGCCTTGTGCACCGCCTCGAGAGCATCAATGCCTTCGTCGCCTGCGCCCATCCGAACGAGGACTGCCATGCGCACGGGCTCACCGCCTTTACCATTTGCGAAAGCTGCGGCCAGGTCACCGAGTTCCACGACCATGTGATCGAGGAGCGGCTGGCGGCGTTCGCGCGCGACCGCAGCTTCAAGTCGGGCAAGACGACGATCGAAATCCGCGGCCAGTGCGCCGGCTGCGCATGAGGGCCGTCCGTCCGTTCAACCGATCGGCCTGAGGCCCTTCCGGAAGCGCTTCCAGTTCTCCACGTATTTCTCGGCCGAGCGCTTCAGGCCTTCGACCGTCGCCTCGTCCAGCGTGCGGGCGACCTTGGCCGGCGCGCCGACGATCAGCGAATTGTCCGGGAAAACCTTGCCCTCTGTCACCAGCGCATTGGCGCCGACGAGGCAGTTGCGGCCGATCACGGCGCCGTTCAGCACGGTGGCGCCCATGCCGATCAGCGAATTGTCGCCGATCGTGCAGCCGTGGATGATCGCGCCATGGCCGATGGTGCAGCCTTCGCCGATCGTCACGGGCCTGCCGGGATCGGTGTGGACGATCGTGCCCTCCTGGATATTGCTGCGGGCGCCGAGCGTGATCGGCTCGTTGTCGCCACGCAACGTCGCGCCGAACCAGATGCCGACATCCTCGCCGATCGCGACCCGGCCGATCACGTTGGCATCCGGCGCGATCCAGCAGCGATCCTCCGCGGGCAGGGTGGGGGCGTGGTCGTCGAGGGCGTAGATCGGCATGATGGTCCTTTCAGGCGGCAGGGCTTCTCCGATTCCCGGAGCAGTTTAGCACCCGCCGCCGTCGATCGGAAAAGGGCAGCCGTCCCGGGCGGGTGGTTTTTCCGCGCCCGATGCGCTATGAGGCCGCCGGAAGCGCCCGGTGGCGCAATGGAACCGGAAACGAAGGCGATGTACCAGACGGCATTGAAGACGGGGACGAAGATCTTCGCCGTTGCGCCGATGATCGACTGGACGGATCGGCACTACCGCTATTTTGCGCGGCAGTTGACGAAGAACGCGCTGCTCTACACGGAGATGATCGTTGCCGATGCGATCCTGCGCGGCAGCAGGGACCGCCTGCTCGGCTTTGACGGCGCCGAGCATCCGCTCGCCCTCCAGCTCGGTGGCAGCGATCCGGCGAAGCTTGCCGAAGCGGCGCGCATCGGCGCGGAATTCGGCTACGACGAGATCAACATGAATGTCGGCTGTCCCTCGGACCGGGTGCAGTCCGGCACCTTCGGCGCCTGCCTGATGCGCGAGCCGGCGCTCGTCGCCGACTGCGTCGCGGCGATGAAGGCGGCCGTGGGTATTCCGGTGACGGTCAAGTGCCGTATCGGCGTCGATGACCAGGATCCCGAGATCGCGCTGCGCAGGCTCGTCGAGGCGGTCGCCGCCGCCGGCGTCGACGGTCTCTGGGTCCACGCGCGCAAGGCCTGGCTCAACGGGCTGAGCCCGAAGGAAAACCGCGACATCCCGCCGCTCGACTACGATCTCGTGCGGCGCGTCAAGGCGGAAAGGCCCAGCCTGTTCATCGGCTTGAACGGCGGCCTTCGCAGCGTGGGCGAGGCCGTTCACGAATTGAATCAGGGCGCGACCCCGCTCGACGGCGCGATGCTCGGCCGTGCCGCCTACCAGGACAGCCTGCAGCTCGTCGGCATCGACCGCGCCTTCCCGCGTCCCCTCGGCGGCGGGCTTGTATCCGTCGACCCGGACGACCGCCTGCCGGACCCGGCCTACTGGACGGACGTCCGCGATCGGATGATGGCCTACGGCGCCGCGGTCGTCGCCGGGGGCGGGCGCATCGCCCATGTCACACGCCACATGGTCGGGCTGTTCCAGGGGTTTCCCGGTGCGCGGCGCTATCGACAGATCCTCTCGACGGACGCGACGCGGC
>NZ_JAKGBU010000021.1:23925-27355 GCF_021555155.1 Rhizobium alarense | reverse complement strand
CGCGACGCGGCGGCGGTTCAGAGCGCGTCGAGGTTGACGCCGATGGTGATGGCGCCGATCGCCTCGCCGCTCGCGGGATCCTTGATGATCGAGCTCACCTGCGACTGCAGCATCTGCGTCGATTCGTCCTTCTCCGCCTCGTCGACGAACAGCGCGTCGGCCTTGTCGCCGAAGGTCTTCTGCCATTTCGCCTCGTCGCCCTGCCAGTAGTCGGAGGTCACGTCGCTCTGGCCGACATTGAGGCCCTTGTTGTCCATGATGAAGACTTCCGTGACGAGGCCGCCGGCGGATTCCTGCTTCCCCTTGAGGAACTGCGAGGCGGCGTTGCCGAGCACGGCGTCGATCGTCGGCCGGTCGCCGCCGTCCACCTCGGCACGCCATTTCTGATCCAGCGCGTCGATATCGGCCTGCGCGAGGGCTGCATGGGCGGCGTTCTGCGCCTTGATGGCGTCGACGATCGCCGGATCGGCGAGCCAGGCGCGCACGTTGCCGTCGAAGAATTCGGTGACGGGGCCGACATGGGCTTCCTGGGCGGCGGCGCCGCCGGAGGCGAGCAGGACGGTCGCCAGGCCTGTGATTGCGATGCTGCGGAACGAAGTCTTCATGGGGCATTTCCTCTCTTCGGTTCTTGCGTTTGATGGCAGTGGCAAAGGCACGGGTGGGGGGCTCAGAATTCCTCCCAGCCCGGTGCCGGTTCGGCGAGGGCGGCATTTCCGCTCTGCCGGAGCGGGCGGGCGGCGGCGGGAGCGGGGCGCTGGTGGACGGCGGGGGCCGCCGCCTGCGGCGGCGCGGTGCGGAGCGCGGCCGTTTCCAGCCGGAAGCGGTCCACGGCGGCGCGCAGCCTGCGGCTCTGCGACATCAGTTCCTGGCATGCCGCATTGGTTTCTTCCACCATGGCCGCGTTCTGCTGTGTTCCCTGGTCCATCTGGTTGATGGCCGAATTGATCTCCTGCAGGCCGGTCGACTGTTCGGCAGAGGACCGGACGATCGCCGCGATGCTGTCGTTGATCTTGTTGATTTCCGTCTCGATCAGGCGCAGTGCGTCGCCGGTCTGGTTGACGAGGGCGACGCCGGAGGCAACCTCTTCGCCCGACGCGGTGACGAGGCCCTTGATCTCCTTGGCGGCCGTGGCCGAGCGCTGGGCGAGTTCGCGGACCTCCTGCGCGACGACGGCAAAGCCCTTGCCGGCATCGCCGGCGCGGGCGGCTTCCACGCCGGCATTGAGGGCCAGCAGGTTCGTCTGGAAGGCGATTTCGTCGATGACGCCGATGATCTGGCCGATCTGGGTCGAGGAGTTCTGGATGCGGTCCATCGCGCCGATCGCCTTGTCGACGATGGTCGCGGAGGCGTGCGCGCTGGACTTCGCCTTGGCGACGAGGTCGCCCGCCTCGCCGGCGCGGGCCGAGGACGTGCGCACCGTGACGGTGATCTGGTCGAGGGCGGCGGCGGTTTCTTCGAGGGCGGCGGCCTGCTGTTCGGTGCGCTTCGAGAGCGAATCGGTGGAGTGGGCGATTTCCGTCGTCCCGGTTTCGACCGATTGCGTCGCCTGGCTGATGTCGCCGATCGCCGCCCGCATCGCGCCGATCATCGCGTTGAAGTCCTCGCGCAGCTTTGCGAATTCCTCGCCGAGCGACGGGATCACGACGGAAAGGTCGCCCGTTGCAAGCCGCTCGAGCGCGGCGCCGATCGCGGCGATCGCCTGGGCCTGTCGTGCGGAGGACGCTTCGCGCAACGCCGCGCCATCGCGGCGCTCGGCCTCTACGGCGGCTTCCGTCCGCCGGCGTTCGGCGTCGAGCACGAGCTTGTTTTCCGCTTCGCTGCGGAACATTTCGAGCGCCCGGGCGATGACGCCGATCTCGTCGCCGCGGTGCTGACAGGCGACCGGGGACAGAAGGTCGCCCTGCTGCAGGGCGCCGATCCGGTCGGTGAAGCTCCTCAGCGGCCGGCCGATCAGGCTGCGCATGGCGAAGAGAAAGGCGACGAGAACCAGCGTGACGATGAGCACCTGCGCACCGACCAGCGTCAGGGCGCTGGTCCTGGCCGCTGCCATCATCGCATCCGTCGACCACAGCGTCGTGACATAGCCGCTGGCATTGCCGTTCTTGTCCTTCGGCAGCGGAACGACGATGGCGAGATGCGACGTGCCACCGATGCCGCCGGCGGCCAGGACGGCGTCCGGCGATTTGCCCGCGAGGTCGGCGACCAGTGCCTGCGCTTCCTCCCTGGTGACGGCGCCGTCGCGAGCCCAGGCATCGACGGTCTCGCCCTTGCCGTTGGCGGCGATGAAGGCGATCAATGTGCCCTCGGGATCGTCGCGGTAGAGCGCATAGGCCTCCTGGATCGCCTCCGCCTTGCCCCACTTGACGCCGCCGGCCGCGATGCTGCCCATCTGTTGCGCCGCCTTCGTCCAGGCCGACGTCGCGTCCTGCAGCGCGGCATGCGTTCCGGTCTGCCAGCTGTACTGGAGGAGCGCGAGCAGACCGGCGACGTTGATGAGAATGATGATCGCGGCAAGCTTGGTGGTGAGCGTCAGACTGGAAAAAAATGCGCGCACGTCCGGGACGTCCTTCCTCAGCAGGCGAACGTGCCAATCGGTCCGGTCGACGTCGCCTTCATTTTCGGGCAGATCGCGTCTTGTGACGGCCGTCATGGCCGCGCGACGGAGGGTCGCGGCGAATATAAGGAGCTTCTATAGAATAGGTTGCGGAAAGATTAAATGGAACAGAAACGCGTGTTTTGGAGGCGATTTGGCGGGTCGTCGCGCTGTCGGTCCGAGCTGTCTCAATTCAGGGTCGTGGCGCGCCGCAAGATTCATCCGGATTTCTTGTGCGCTGCGGCATGAATACCGCATCTGGCGAAATTTGCTGACATGCGCCTCATGGAAGGGGCAAGGCTACCCGCGCTCGCCCTTCGCGATCGGCTCCTGATAGGTAAGACCCATGTCCCAGGGGAAGTAGATCCAGGTATCCTGGCTCACCTCGGTCACGAAGGTGTCGACGAGCGGCCGGCCCTTCGGTTTGGCATAGACGGCGGCGAAATGCGCCTTGGGCAGCATGGCGCGGACCTCGGCGGCGGTCTTGCCGGTGTCCGTGAGGTCGTCGATGATGAGGATGCCTTCGCCGCCGTGCTGGGCGAGTTCCGGGGCGATGCCCTTCAGCACGTGCATTTCGCCCTGCGAGACATAGTCGTGGTAGGAGGCGACGCAGACGGTCTCGATCAGCCGGATGTTGAGCTCGCGCGAGACGATTGCCGCCGGCACCAGCCCGCCGCGGGTGATGCAGACGATGGCCTTCCATTCGCGATCGTTGTCGGCGAGCCGCCAGGCGAGGGCCCGGGCATCGCGGTGGAACTGGTCCCAGGAAACGGGAAAGGCCTTATCGGGAAGCGACATGACAAGCTCCTGCGCGCCGGCTGACTTTGCTGCTGGAGG
>NZ_JAKGBU010000021.1:0-23825 GCF_021555155.1 Rhizobium alarense | reverse complement strand
TCCCAGGAAACGGGAAAGGCCTTATCGGGAAGCGACATGACAAGCTCCTGCGCGCCGGCTGACTTTGCTGCTGGAGGCTTCTGTCTAGACCGATCGGGGCGGCAGGGAAATGGCCGCCCGCGCCGGGCGGGCGGTGATCCACAGCGAAGCGTTCCGGACGGTCGTCAGCGCGCCATCAGCGCCGGCACGCGGAGCTGCCGCATCATCGCGCTGGTCACGCCGCCGAACAGCCGCTGGCGCAGCCAGGAATGGCTGAAGGCACCCATGACGATCAGGTTGGCGTCGATCTCGCTCGCCCGCCGGTTGATCACCTCCGCCACCGGCCGGCCGGCCGATGCCAGCGTCGTCACGTCGACGGCGACGCCGTGCCGGGCGAGGGCGGCGGCGATTTCGGTGCCGTTGAAGCCCGCCGTCTGCATGAGGCTGTCTTCCGCGTCGACGGTCAGGATTTCCACCTTGCCGGCTTCCTGAAGCAGCGGCAGCGCGTCAAAGGCGGCGCGGGCGGCCTCCCGCGAGCCGTTCCAGGCAAGCAACGCCCGGCGCGGCGCCTCGGGGCCGGCCGTCGCGTTGGAGAGCATGTAGATCGGCCGGCCGCTCTCGTAGATCAGATCCTCGATATCGGCCCGGTGCGGACCGTCGTAGTCCGGCGCGAGCTGCGCGGAGACGACAAGGTCGGCGGTGCGCGCACTGTCGGTCACGGCAGCGCCCGCATAGCCGGCGCTTCCCGTGAACAGGCGCCATTCATGCGAGAGGCCGTCGCGCGCCGCGCGATCGCGGAACACCGCCTCGATCGCCGTCGATTCGGCACGCGCCTGGTTCTGCATTTCCAGGATCGCGTTCGGATCGGGAAACTCCATCGGTGCGGCGATCGTCACGACGATGGGGGTCTCGGCATGGATGCCGATCAGATGCGCCCCGTAGCGGCCGGCGAGTGCAATGGCATGGGCCGTCACCTTTTCTGCGTCGGCGGCGGTCGAGAGCACGGCTACGATGGTCTTCAACGGCATGGCAACCTCCTGTCGCATCCGGTCTCCGGATTCCGCCGCGTCCGCGACGGATGGGCTTCGGAGCCTGACCGATCATGCCGCGGCCGGGAGACCCGCTGCCTTGATCCCGGTCAACCCGCAGCCTTTGTGCCGGCAATGTCGGCGATCATCGCCATTATATCCCTTTCCGCCGCCTCCGCGGGAGTTGATTCGCGGCTGCGGATCACGATTTCGGTCGAGAAGCGGTTGCCGTCGAAGCGGGGATAGGAGCCGATGCTCGTTTCGGGATGCGCCTTCTGGATCGCCGTCAGCGCCGTGCCGATGTCGCCCTCGCCGAACGGCGAGACGACCGAGCGCGACAGCATCGGCCGGCCGGCAGGCAGGTCCGGCATCAGCGCCTCGAGCATGGCGACGAAGACCTGCGGCACGCCGGCCATCACATGCACGTTGCCGATGACGAAGCCCGGCGCGGTCGAGACCCTGTTGGGGATATGGCGGGCGCCTTCCGGCATGCGCGCCATGCGCTGGCGCGCCTCGTTGAACTCCATGCCGCGCCGCGCGTACATCTCCGCCATCAGCGTCATGGCGAGCGGATCGTGGCTGCAGGGCACGCCGAACGCCTTGGCGACGGCGTCCGCTGTGATGTCGTCGTGGGTGGGGCCGATGCCGCCCGAGGTAAAGACGAGGCCGTAGCGCGACCGCAGCGCGTTGAGTGCCTCGACGATGTGCTCCTCCTCGTCGCCGACGATGCGGACCTCCTTGAGATCGATGCCCGCGAGGAACAGCATGTCGGCAAGGTGGCCGATGTTGCGGTCCTTGGTGCGGCCGGAGAGCAGCTCGTCGCCGATGGCGAGCATGGCAGCGGTCACGACGGGCGCGTCGGTCATGGCATTTCTCCGGAGGTGCGGGATCGTTCACCGCGAAACTGTCATTGTCAACGGTGAGCGAACAGTCTGTTGCGGCAGAGCCCGCTGATCCCGTCATGGTGAAGTGCTACATCTCACGGCGGTCCGCGATCAAGCGGAAACGGCGGTTTCAGCCACAGGAGAAGCAAGATGGCAAAGGTTCTGGTGCTCTACTATTCGGCTTACGGACATATCGAGACGATGGCGAATGCCGTCGCCGAGGGCGCGAAGTCGGCGGGCGCAGAGGTGACCGTGAAACGCGTTGCCGAGCTCGTTCCGGAAGACGTCGCCAAGGCCTCGCATTTCAAGCTCGACCAGGCCGCGCCGATCGCGACCGTCGACGAACTTCCCGACTATGACGCGATCATCGTCGGCGCCGGCACGCGCTTCGGTACGGTCGCCTCGCAGATGCGCAACTTCTGGGACCAGACGGGCGGCCTGTGGTTCCAGGGCAAGCTCGTCGGCAAGGTCGGCTCGGTCTTCACCTCGTCCGCCACCCAGCACGGCGGCCAGGAATCGACGATCCTCGGCTTCATCCCGACGCTCATGCACCAGGGCATGGTCGTCGTCGGCCTTCCCTATGCCTTCCAGGGCCAGATGGGCGTCGACGAGATCAAGGGCGGCTCGCCCTACGGTGCCTCCACGATCACCGACGGCGACGGTTCCCGCCAGCCTTCCGCCATCGAGCTCGACGCGGCGAAGTACCAGGGCGCGCATGTCGCGAAGATCGCGGCGAAGCTCGCCGCCTGATCCGCCGTCCGCAGCCAGCGGAACGGGGCGCCGGCGTCAGGCCGGCGCCCTTTGCGTTTCACCGCACAAATGATCTCCGCCCCTTGATCCGGACCCGCCCCTCGGCTACCCACGACGACAGGCGGACGTGGCGAAACTGGTAGACGCAAGGGACTTAAAATCCCTCGGAGCGATCCGTACGGGTTCGACCCCCGTCGTCCGCACCATGCCTTCCGCGATTTTCGGCGTCGCGCCGGCGTCCGGCGTGTCGTCAAGGCGGATTGCCGGCAGGCAACCCCTACGGCACGATCGTGAACGGCTGCTCGGTCTGGGCGACGGCGCCGCTCGCATTGTCGCGGAAGCGGTAGCGCAGGACGTAGTCGCCGGGCGGCGGGCCCTCGATGTTGAGCGTGAGCTTGGCGAAGACCTCCTGGTTGCGCACGTAGCCCTTGAAGGTGAAGGAGCCGAAGGCCTTCTGTTCGGCGAGCACGTCGCCCTTTGCGGCGAGCAGCTCGAGGTCCACGGTGAATTCCGACTGGACCTTGCCGTCCTCGGACGGGCGCCAGGTCAGGCCGACGGGCTCGACATAGCTGATCAGCGCCTCGCCGGCCTTGAAGCTCGTCGTCGGCCGCGCGTCGTACATGCCGTAGCCTTCGGGCGGCGCGGTGACGAAGGCGACCTTGCCGATGGTGAAGGGAAGGGTGGCCGCAAAGGCGCCGTAGGCGTCGCGGATGGCATTGTGGGCGCCGACCGGATCGCCCGATGTCGCGAGCTGTTCGGCCCGCGCCGCGGCGTCCGCAAGCGGGCCGGCAAGAGACGGACCGGCCAAGGCCAGCGACAGCAGAGCTGCAAGGCACCCCGGAAAACGATAGGACTTCAAGCGGATGGCCCTCCCGAGCTAGTGACTTGAGGATGCGGGCAGGGACGGGCCGCGTCAAGCGGTCTCGGCAGCGTGGCCGGGACCGTCAGCTCCGCCAGAAGATCGGCATGAGGATGACGAGCACGGTCAGCACCTCGAGACGGCCGAGCAGCATGAGAAGAGTGAGCAAATAGAGCGCCGGATCGGAGATGGTGGCGAAGTTGCCGGCCGGGCCGACGATCGGGCCGAGGCCCGGGCCGACATTCGACAGGGCGGTGATCGCCGACGAGATGGCGGTCACCATGTCGTAGCCCATCGCGCCGAGCGCCAGGCTGCCGAGCACCCACAACATCAGATAGGTGCAGAAGAACAGGAAGACGGTGCGCTGCGTGTCCGGGTCGACGGTGGCGCGGCCGTAGCGCACGGTGTGGATGCCGTTCGGATAGATGAGCTTGTAGAGGCCGGAGCGGATCGAATTGAAGATGATGATGAAGCGGTAGGCCTTGATGCCGCCGGCCGTCGAGCCGGAGCAGCCGCCCATGAACGTGGCGAAGAAGGCGAGCGAGACCACGAACGGCCCCCACAGCGTGTAGTCCTGGCTGGCGAAGCCGGTCGTCGAAAGGATGGAGGCGATGTTGAAGAAGGAATGGGTGATCGCCTGATGAAACTCGACGTCGTTCGTCAGGCGCTGGTAGACGGCCGCCGCGATGGAAAAGACGGTGAGATAGCCGAGGAAGACGAAGATCTGCGGGTCGCGCAGCGCGTCCAGCCGGCCGCGCACCATGAAGACGATGAGGATCGAGAAGGGCAGGCTGCAGAGCGTCATGAAGACGGTGCCGGCCCACAGCAGCGGCAGGCTGTTGAAATGGCCGAAGGAGGCGTCGTGGGTCGAGAACCCGCCGGTCGCCACTGTGGCCATCGCGTGGTTCACCGCGTCGAAATGGCTCATGCCCAGGAAATCGTAGGTCATGGTGCAGGCGGCGGTGATGAGCACGTAGACGAGGATGAAGGCGCGCGTGAAGCTCGCGATGCGGGCGAACGGCTTGTCGTTGGTGTCGGAGGATTCCATCTTGAAGAACGAGACGCCGCCGACGCGCAGATAGGGCATGACGAAGAGCCCGAGCGCCACGATGCCGATGCCGCCCAGCCAGTGCAGCAGCGAGCGCCACATCAGGATGCCGGGCTGGGTGTGGTCGAGGCCGGCAATCACGGTCGAGCCGGTGGTGGTGATCGCCGAGACGGATTCGAACAGCGCCTTGGCGAAATCCATGTCGAGCGACGACATCATGAAGGGCACCGCCCCGGCAAGCGAGAAGACCAGCCACAGCAGATTGACGAGCAGGAAACCCATCTTCTTGTTGAAGGGCGGCGGGCCGGCACGCGTCGCGGCGGCCAGAACCGTGGAGAAACCGCCGACGAGGCAGGCGGACAGCACGAAGATGCGCCAGCCCGGATGGTCGTAATAGACGTCGACGAAGGCCGGCACGAGCATGGCGAAGGAGAGGTAGACCCCGCAGATCGCCGAAATGTGGATGGCGGACCGATAGATCGTGGCGTTCAAGCTCTGGCCGTCCTGTCTGTCATATCGCGTGAGCCACGGTGCATGGCGGGTGGTGCCTGCCGTCGCGATATGCCATAGCGGTTGGCGCACGCAAACTCAAGAACGGTACCAGGTCCATGAAGCAGCATGTGGATGCCGCCGCAGAAGCGATGCGCGGCCTCTTTCCGCCGACGCCCCTGCAGTTGAACGAGCATCTGAGCGCGCGCTACGGGGCGCGCATCTATCTGAAGCGGGAGGATCTTTCGCCCGTTCGCTCCTACAAGATCCGCGGTGCCTTCAACTTCTTCCGCAAGGTGCTCGCCGGCGGCGAGGCAGGCCGCAGCTTCGTCTGCGCCTCGGCCGGCAACCACGCCCAGGGCTTTGCCTTCGTCTGCCGCCATTTCGGCGTGCCGGGCGTCGTCTTCATGCCGGTCACCACGCCGCAGCAGAAGATCGACAAGACGCGCATCTTCGGCGGCGATTTCGTGACGATCCGCCTTGTCGGCGATTTCTTCGACCAGTGCTACGCGGCGGCGCAGGCCCATGCCGCGGCGACCGGCGCCATCATGGTGCCGCCCTTCGACCATGCCGACATCATCGAGGGGCAGGCGACGGTCGCTGCCGAGATTCTCTGGCAGCTCGACGACGCGGGCCTACCGGACCTCGTCGTGCTGCCGGTCGGCGGCGGCGGGCTCTCGGCGGGGGTCACCGGCTATTTCGGCAACCGGCTTGCGCCGGACGCCTTCCTGTTCTGCGAACCGGAGGGCGCGCCGAGCCTGCGACGCAGCCTCGAGGCAGGCGCGGTCGTGACGCTCGACCAGGTCGACAATTTCGTCGACGGCGCGGCGGTCGGGCGCATCGGCGACCTCAATTTCGCGGCGCTCCGCCGGTTCCGCCCGGACCAGGTGATGCTGCTTGCGGAAAACGCCATCTGCGTGACGATCGCCGAGATGCTGAATGTCGAGGGCGTCGTGCTCGAGCCGGCCGGCGCGCTCTCGCTGACCGCGCTGGAGGCGCTCGGCCGGCCGGCGCTGGAGGGCAGGACGGTCGTCGCCGTCGTCTCCGGCGGCAATTTCGACTTCGAGCGCCTGCCGGACGTCAAGGAGCGGGCCATGCGGCATGCCGGGTTGAAGAAGTACTTCATCCTGCGCCTCGCGCAGCGCCCGGGCGCGCTGCGCGATTTCCTGAACCTGCTCGGTCCCGACGACGACATCGCCCGCTTCGAATATCTGAAGAAATCCGCCCGCAACTTCGGTTCGATCCTGATCGGCATCGAGACGAAGGCGCCGGAGAATTTCGCGGCGCTCAAGGTGGCCTTCGACGGCGCCGGTCTGCGCTACCAGGACATCACCGAGAACGACATCCTGGCGAGCCTGATCATCTGACGCGGTTGTGTCCGGCCGGATGCCGGCCTTTGCGGTCCGGCGCGGCTGTGCTACGAAGGCGCCATGGCATCGTTCTTTTCCAGATTCTTCGGCGGCAAGCCCGCTGCCCCCGCCGCTCCGGCAACGCCCATATCCGCCGAGACGGAGGTCTACAACGACCTCTTCATCGTCGCGACGCCGATGAAGGAAGGCGGCCAGTTCCGTCTTGCAGGCCGGATCGAACGGCGCGACGGCGACCGGACCTTCGTGCGCAGCTTCATCCGCGCCGACCTTTTCGCGAGCCGGGACGATACCGTGGCCGCCACCTTCCGCAAGGGACGGCAGATCGTCGACCAGCATGGCGCTTCGCTGTTTGCGGACGGCACCCAGTCGCGCACGGTCTAAGATATCGGGAATCTGCCGAAGCTTTGGGCGGTCCTGCTTAAAGTTTGGGCTGTTTTGTCGATTCTCTCTTTTGTCTGAGGGAGTTAGCCCTAAAAACAGACGCTCGCTCGAAACCTAAACTTAAGGTGTCGCCGTTAACGTCGTCTTCATCGTGAAGATGGGTTGATGACGTGGTACTGCATCTCGGTCGCGCTACCGGACGGTTTCTCCGCCCCGCACTGGCGGGGTTTGTCGTTGCGGCAGGGGCGCTTTCCGCGCCGGCCGCCGCTGCCGAACTGACGCTTGCGGACGTCAAGCTCAATCTGGACCTCGTCTGGATGATGGTCGCCGCCGGCCTCGTCATGCTGATGCAGGTGGGCTTCCTGCTGCTCGAAGCCGGCATGGTGCGGTCGAAGAACTCGATCAACGTCGCGCAGAAGAACATGCTCGACTTCGTGTTCGGTGTCGTGGCCTTCGCGGCGGTCGGCTTCATGGTCGCCTTCGGCACGGCGAGCGTCCTGCCGATCGGCCTGTCGGGCAACTTCTTCATGCTGCGCGATCTTTCCACCTGGGAGCAGGGCTTTTTCGTCTTCCAGGTGATGTTCTGCGGCACGGCGGCGACGATCGTCTCCGGCGCGGTCGCCGAGCGCATGCGGCTGTCGGCCTATGTCTGGGGCTCGATCTTCCTGTCGGCGATCATCTATCCGGTCTTCGTGCACTGGGCCTGGGGCTCGGCGCTCGGCGCGAGCGCCGGATCCTTCCTCGGCAATCTCGGCTTCGTCGATTTCGCGGGCTCCACCGTCGTGCACGGAACCGGCGCCTGGGTGTCGCTTGCCGCCTGCATGGTGATCGGGCCGCGCATCGGCCGCTTCGACGCCAATGGCCGACCCGTGCGCATGTCGGGCCACAGCCCGGTCCTTGCGACGACCGGCGCGCTGCTGCTGTTTATCGGCTGGATCGGCTTCAACGGCGGTTCCACGACGCAGGCGCGGCCGGATGTCGCCACCATCATCATGAACACCGTGCTTGCCGGCGGCGTCGGGGCCACGGTCGGCTACGCGCTCGGCTGGTACCAGGACCGGGTCTACCTGCCGGAAAAGGCGAATTGCGGCATGCTCGGCGGGCTGGTCGCCGTCACCGCCGGCTGCCAGGTCCTCGAACCGCTCGGCGCGATGGTCATCGGCGCGCTCGGCAGCATCGCGGCGATCGAGGTCAATCGCCTGCTCGAGGAGCGACTGAAGATCGACGACGCGGTCGGTGCGATCGGCGTGCACGGCGGCGCCGGCGTCGTCGGCACCATCGGGCTTGCGCTGCTCGCGCCTTTGGAGAACCTGCCGCTCGGCAGCCGGCTGGAGCAGCTTCATATCCAGGCGCTGGGATCGGCGCTGAACTTCTACTGGGCCTTCTGCGCCGGCTATGCCTTCTTCTGGCTGCTCGACCGCTGCGCGCCGGTCCGCGTGACGGCGGCGGCGGAGGAGATCGGGCTCAACGAGGCCGAACACGCCACGCGCATGGGCGTCGGCCATGTCGAGGATGCGCTCGGTCTCCTCGTGCGCGGCAATGCCGACCTCAACATGCGCCTGCCGATCGACATGGGCGACGAGGCGGAGAAGCTGACGCGCCTCTTCAACGCGCTGATGGACAATATCCAGGCGGAGGAGGCGGCGCGGGAGGAACAGGCGGAACTGCTGCGCGACGCGGCCGAATCGGAGCGCGTCTCGGCGATCGCCAACGCCACGTTCGAAGCGATCCTCATGCACCGCGGCGGCGTCATCATCGACGGCAACGCCCAGCTCGCGGCGCTGTACGGCGCGCCGCTCGAGACGCTGCTCGGCCGGCACATCCTCGAATTCGTGCCCGCGGAATATCAGGGGCTCGTGCTCGAGGGCCAGCAGGAGTCCGAAAGCCTCACGCGTGAACTGGAACTCTTCGACGTCCGCCGGACCCGCATTCCGGTCGAGGCCCGCGGCCGCAAGATCATGCTGCGTGGCGAGGAGGTGCATATCAGCTGCATCGTCGACCTGCGCGACCGCAAGAAGGCCGAGCAGAAGATCCTGCACCTGGCGCAGCACGACGGCCTGACCGGTCTCGCCAACCGGTCGCTGTTCGGCGAGCGGCTGGAGGCGGCCGTCGAGCGGGCCGCGGCCGTCGGCGCGGGGCTCGCGGTCCTTCTCGTCGATCTCGACCGTTTCAAGGACATCAACGACATTCACGGCCATCCGGCCGGCGACGCCGTCATCCGTGAAACGGCCGTGCGGCTTGCCGGTTTCGCGCGTCCCGGCGATACCGTCGCCAGGCTCGGCGGCGACGAGTTCGCGATCGTCGTGCAAGGCATAGCGTTCGAGGCGCAGGTGGAGGACATTGCCATCCGCATCGTCGCGGACATGGCGCGGCCGATCGACATCGGCGACGGCGAGCTCGTCAATTGCGGCGCCAGCGTCGGCTGCGCGCTCTACCCGGCCCATGCGGAAACCGCCGACGCGCTGGTCGCCCGCGCCGACATCGCGCTCTATCATTCGAAGAATGCCGGCCGCCACACGCACAGCATCTTCCGCCCCGGCATGAACGAGATCCTCGAGAAGCGGCGCGAGCTTGAGGCGGATCTCCAGGAGGCGATCGCGCGCGCGGAGTTCGAACTCTACCTGCAGCCGCGCGTCGAGGTATCGACGGCCGAGATCTCCGGCTACGAGGCGCTGGTGCGCTGGAACCACCCGGAGCGTGGCCTCATCGGCCCGGCCGACTTCATCCCGGTCGCGGAGGCATCCGGCAAGATCATTCCGATCGGCGAGTGGGTTTTGCGCGAGGCCTGCCGGCTGGCGGCGGGGCTGCCGCAGCACACGCAGCTCAGCGTCAACGTGAGCCCCATCCAGTTCCGCCAGACGACGTTCCTCCAGGTCGTGCGCACCGTGCTGCAATCCACCGGCATCGACCCGCGCCGGCTGGAGCTCGAGATCACCGAAGGCATGCTGATCGACGACGACCGGCGGGCGCTTGCGATCCTGAAGGAGCTGAAGAAGCTCGGCGTGTCGATCGCGCTCGACGATTTCGGTACAGGCTATTCGTCGCTGAGCTACCTGAGCCGCTTCCCGTTCGACACGATCAAGATCGACCGGAGCTTCGTGACCGGTCTCGGCTCGAACGAGAATGCGCCGGCCATCATCCGCAGCATCATCGATCTCGGCACGGGTCTCGGCATGACCGTGGTCGCCGAGGGCATCGAGACGGTCGAGGCCGCGATAAGCCTGGTCGAAGCCGGTTGTGACGAGTTGCAGGGCTACCTGCTGGGCAAGCCCATGCCGGTTAGTGCGGTTGCTTCCGCCATCGATCCGGAACTCGCCGGGCTTCTGGTGCAGGCCAAGGCAGATTCGGTTTCGGCGCCGCGGCGGCTGGCCGACATGTCCCGCCGGCTTCGCCCCGCGGCAGCGGATCCCGATCCGCTGCGCCAATCGGCCTGAAACGACGGCCGCCCGCGCTCAGAGCAGCAGGCGGAACCGCGCGAATCCTTCCGCGCCGTCGCCGGCCGGCTCGATGCGGACGCCCGGCACGGAGGCGGCATAGTCGCGTCCCTTCGGACCGCTGTCGAAGAGGGCAGTGGTTCCCGGGAGCGCCGCGAAGGACCAGTTGGCGTCGGCCGAGGGGTTTATGGTGCCTTCGGAAACGATGTAGCGCACGATGACGTCCCGGTTGGTATCCGGCGCGACAAAGATCACCCTGGTGGAATCGATGTTCGGAAAGCTGCCGCCGCCGCCGGCCCGGTAGTTGTTCGTGGCAACGACGAATTTCGCTTCCGGATCAATCGCTTTCCCGCCGAAGTGAAGGTCCTGAATCCGGTGGGCTTCCGGTTGCACGAGCTTGCCGTCCTTGTCGTAGCGGGCAGGCTGCGAAAGGTCGATGCGATAGGTGACGCCGTCGATCACGTCGAAATTGTAGGCCGGGAAGTCCGGGTTGATCAGGTCCGTATCCTTCGAGCCCGGCTCGATGCGGTTGAAGATGCCGGCGGACATTTCGAGCCATTCTGCGACCTCGGCGCCGGTGATCGCGACCGCCTGTACGGTGTTCGGATAGAGATAGAGGTCGGCGACGTTCTTGATCGCGATGTCGCCGGCCGGCACGTCGGTATAGTAGCCGGCACCGCCCCGGCCGCCGGATTTGAAGGGGGCGGCCGCGGACAGAACCGGCAGATCCTTCCACTCGGTGTCCTTCAGCATGTCCTTGATGTACCAGGTCTGCGCCTGGCTCACGATCTGCACCGACGGGTCGTCTGCGACGAGCGCGAAATAGGAATGCAGCGGCGCCGTCGTCCGGCCGACCGGCGTGCGAATATAGGCGAGCGTCGCTTCGTGCTCGGCCTTGGCGGCCGCGATGACCTCGGCCTTGTCGCCATAGTCGGCCACCACCTTCTTGCTGTCGTCGCGGTGGAAGATCGAGCGGGCCTCGGAGGTCGAGCCGACGACGCGCCACGTGTTGCCGTCCCGTTCGAGCAGCAGGTCGATGAGACCGAGATGGGACCCCCAGAAACCGCCCATCACGCCCGGCTTGCCGGAGATCAGACCCTTTGCGTTGTCGATGCCGGCGAAGCCGTCGAATTTCGGGCCCGGAAAATCCAGATGGCTGTGGCCGGTGACGATCGCGTCGATGCCGTCGATCGCGGCAAGCGGTACGGAGGCGTTTTCGAGGTTTTCCGCATAGGCCTGCTGGCCGATGCCGGAATGGGAAAGCGCCACGACGATGTCGGCGCCGTCCTCGCGCATCTGCGGCACGAAGGCTTCCGCCGCCTTCACCATGTCGCGGGCCATCGCCTTGCCCTGAAGGTGCTTGGCGTCCCAGGACATGATCTGCGGCGGCACCAGGCCGATCAGGCCGATGCGGATCGGGTGCGCGGCGCCGCTGCCGTCCTGCACCATCCTATCGATGAGGATGTAGGGCTTGAGGAACAGGTCGTCCCGGCGCGCATCCGCCGCGAGCGCGCCCTTCGTCAGATTGGCGCAGACGACCGGGAAGCTGGCGCCGGCGAGAACCTTGAAGAGGAAGTCGAGCCCGTAGTTGAACTCGTGATTGCCGAGCGTGCCGCAGTCGTAGCCGAGCACGTTCATGGCGGCGATGACGGGATGCATGTCGCCGTCCTTCATGCCGCGCTCATAGGCGATGTAGTCGCCCATCGGGTTGCCCTGCAGGAAGTCGCCATTGTCGACGAGGATGGAATTGGCCGCTTCCGCGCGGACCGCGTCGATGATCGAGGCGGTGCGGGCGAGGCCCATCGTGTCGTTCGGCTTGTCACCGTAATAGTCGTAGGGAAAGACGTGCACGTGGAGGTCCGTCGTTTCCAGGATGCGCAGATGCGCCTGGTTGGTGGCGGCGCGAAGGGCGAAAGGGTGCATCATGACGATGCCAGAGGCGGCGGCGCCGCCGAGAAGGGCGCGTCGGGTCATGGGAGAGAGCCGGTCGTGGTCGGTCATGGATCGTCCTCGTTCGCTATGGCCCGGCGCACTTGTGCCGGACGTCGTCGCCCGCCTGCCGTGGCGCAATGCGGGACAAGGCCATAATGCGGCTATCTCTCAACGGGCAAAAGAGGTGATTATTGGCAGGTGCCCGAATCGGCGGGACGACATGAGCGGCTCCGTTAACCTCTCTGGCACAGTGTCTAGCGCGTAGGGCGTCCGCAATGGCCATCGGAATGCAGAACCTCATCCTCCTCCTCGTCGAAGCGATCTTCTACTTCGCCTTCATGGTCGGCCTGCTGCATCTGAGACACCGGATCGGCATCGGCGTCTTCATCGCGGCGCTCGGCGTCATGCATTTCCTCGAGACCTATCTCGCCGCCGTGTTCTATGTGGAACTGCCGTTCGGCGTCATTTCACCGGGTTCCTCGGTGCTGTTTTCGGGCAAGCTGGTGATGATCCTGCTCCTGTATGTCAAGGAGGACGCGGCCATCGTGCGCGCGCCGATCTACGGCCTGCTCGCCGGCAACTTCCTGACGGTCGGACTCAGCCTCATCCTGCGCAGCCACGAAACGATCGGCGTCGTGCCCGGCCGCATAGCCGACCTTGCCTTCATCGACGAGATGGGCTGGCTGATGCTGTGGGGCACGACGCTGCTCTATCTCGACGCGCTCGCGATCATCCTGCTCTACGAGCGCCTGGGCAGGGTGTTCCGCACAAGCGTATTGCCGCGCTTTCTCGTGGCGAGCGCCGCCGTGCTCACCTTCGACCAGATCGGCTTCTACGCGGCGCTTCACCATCTGAACGGCGCGCCGATTGCGGTCTTCTGGGGCGGCTGGCTGGCCAAGATGCTGGCGGCGCTGATCTATTCCCTGCTGACTGCGTTCTATCTGCGTTTCGCGCGGATTTCCGCGATCCCGGTGTCGTCGCGGCCGCTCGGCGATGTCTTCAACGACCTAACCTTCCGCGAGCGCTACGAGGACCTGCTCGATCGCTCCGGGCGCGATGCGCTGACCGGCGTCTACGATCGCAGCCGTCTCGAATTCGAAGGCCCCAAGCTGTTGCAGGGCTCGGCGGTCGCCGGGACGGCTGCAAGCCTGATGATCATCGATGCCGACCATTTCAAGGCCGTCAACGACCTGTTCGGCCACCTTGTCGGTGACGAGGTGCTGAAGAGGACTGCCGGCATTCTGAGGGACAGCCTGCGGGCGGGCGACCGGGTCTACCGCTTCGGCGGCGAGGAATTCGTCATCCTGAGCGACGGGCTTTCGCACGAGGCGGCGCTGCAGCGCGCCGAACAGATCCGCATCTCCGTCGAAAACGCCATCACCCGGCCCGACGCCACCTGCGTGACCGTCAGCATCGGCGTTGCCACCAGCACCGTCGACGGCAATACCCTGAACGCGCTGCTGTCTGCCGCCGACGAGCGGCTCTACCGGGCAAAAAAGGACGGCCGGAACCGGGTGGTGGGGGCGGAGTAACCTCACGAGCTGCGCCGCCCGGATGTCCCGGATACGCCCTGCAAGGGAAAATTTGGGAACGGATAGGCCCCTGCGCGGGCGGTCGATCGAGGTCCGCCTGTCGATGACGCAGGTTTCGTGCTATAGATAGTACCGATGAGGAAGACGGAAGCGATTGCGAGATTGAGGCAGCATGCCGATGCCGTGAAGGGCATGGGTGCGACGGCGCTTTACCTGTTCGGCTCGACGGCCCGCGACGAAGCGGACGAAACGAGCGACCTTGATGTCTTTGTCGACTACGATCCCGCTGGCCGGTTTTCTCTGCTCGATCTTGTCGGAATCAAGCAGTTCCTGGAGGAGGCGCTTGCAACGGACGTGGACGTGACGACCAGGAGCAGCCTTAATCCACTGCTTCGGGGCGACATCGAGCGTACGGCACTTCGTGTTTTCTGATGACGCAACGCCGCATCGTCCCTGTCCTGACCGAGATTCTGGAGACCGTCAAAGGCATTGAGGGGCCACGGCTGGAAAGACGTTCGGGGAGTTCGAGCGCGATTGGCTGCTTCGCCTTGCAATTCAGGGGGCTCTTGAGACCGTTTCGGAGGCCTGTCGCCATATTCCCGACGACCTGCTGCTTCTGGCTCCTGACATCCCGTGGAAGAAGATCAGGGGGATCGGCAACGTCCTGAGGCACGAGTATCACCGGATTGCCGACGACGTGATCTGGCGGTTGTCGTCGACAATATCGGGCCTCTCAGGTCGGCGATCGAAATGATCCGCGCTTCGGTCGGTGACGATGATCGGGGTCGGTAGGCCACCGTCGGCATCCCTGGGCAGCCGAGCGCGACGTCTCGGCGACTGTTCCAGGTTGCCGGGCGGCCTCACACCCCGACATTCGGCCGGTCGATGATCTCGCGGAGCGCGAAGCTTGAATTGATCTTCACCACATGGGGCAGGGCGGAGAGCCAGTCGCGGTGGATGCGCTCGTAGTCCTCGAGGTCCTTCGCCGCGACGCGCAGGATATAGTCGTATTCGCCGGACATCAGGTAGCAGACCAGCACGTTGGGGCACAGTTTCACCGCCGCCTCGAACTCGGTGAGCGTCTTGGCGAACTGGCCCGACAGCGAGATGTGTACGATCACCATCATCTTGTAGTCGAGCGCCTTGTGCGACAGCCGGGCATGGTAGCCGCTGATCACCCCGGATTTCTCGAGGATGTCGAGCCGGCGCGAGCAGGCGGACGGCGACAGGCCGACGCGCTCGGCAAGTTCGGCATTCGAGATGCGGCCGTGCTGCTGCAGGACGCGAAGCATTGCAGCATCGATTGTGTCAAGCTCGGCCATTGGTGTTTTCTTCGATCATTTATAATTTTGCGCAATTTTCTCCGAAAATCATGCGTCGCCGGTCGTGGCTTTGCAAGGACATTCGTCGGCTTTTTTGCTGCAATAGGCGATCCCGTCCTGCACGGCAGGCGGCAACAACGAACATGAGAGGAACGCGAGATGCGTGTCGGCTGCCCGAAGGAAATCAAGAACCATGAATATCGTGTCGGCCTGACGCCCGGTGCGGTACGCGAATACGTGGCGCACGGACACGACGTGATCGTCGAGACGAAGGCCGGTGCCGGCATCGGCGCCGACGACGACGCCTATCGCGCCGCCGGAGCCCGGATCGTCGGCACGGCGAAGGAAATCTTCGAGAAGGCCGACATGGTCGTCAAGGTCAAGGAGCCGCAACCCTCCGAGTGGACCGAACTCCGCGACGGCCAGATCCTCTATACCTACCTGCATCTTGCCCCCGATCCCGAGCAGACCCGGGGCCTCCTGGCCTCCGGCGTGACGGCGGTCGCCTACGAGACGGTGACCGACGAGCGCGGCGGCCTGCCGCTGCTGGCGCCGATGTCGGAGGTGGCGGGGCGGCTTTCGATCCAGGCGGGCGCCACGGCGCTCCAGAAGGCGAATGGCGGTCGCGGCATCCTGCTCGGCGGCGTGCCGGGCGTGCTGCCGGCCAAGGTCGCGATCCTCGGCGGCGGCGTCGTCGGCCTGCATGCCGCAAAGATGGCCGCCGGCCTCGGCGCCGACGTCTCGATCCTCGACCGCTCCATTCCGCGGCTGCGCCAGCTCGACGACCTCTTCGGCGGCCGTATCCACACCCGCTATTCGACCATCGACGCACTGGAGGACGAGGTCTTCTCCGCCGATCTCGTCATCGGTGCCGTGTTGATCCCGGGCGCCGCCGCACCGAAACTCGTCACCCGCGAAATGCTGTCGGGCATGAAGAGGGGCGCCGTCATCGTCGACGTGGCGATCGACCAGGGCGGCTGCTTCGAGACGTCGCACGCGACGACCCATTCCGAGCCGACCTACGAGGTCGACGGCGTCGTGCACTATTGCGTCGCCAACATGCCGGGCGCGGTTCCCGTCACCTCGGCCCACGCGCTGAACAATGCGACGCTGCACTACGGTCTTCAGCTCGCCGACAAGGGCCTGAAGGTGATCGCCGAGGACCGGCACCTGCGTGCCGGGCTCAACGTGCACCGGGGCCGCGTCACCAACGCGCCGGTCGCCGAGGCGCTCGGCTACGAGATGCATGCGCCGGAAAAGGCGCTCGCCGTCGCCTGACAGCGGCACGATCGACAGTGCGACTGGCCCGGAGCGATCCGGGCCGTTTTTGTTTCATGCACGCTCGACGCGGCACTGGTAGCAGTTGTTGCGGGCCGAGCGGATGTGGAGATAGGCGACGTCCGGCCGCGCCAGCAGCGCCGCCGCGCGTTCGGGGATCTCGCCGGTCGGAACGACCGCGCCCGTGCCGTAGACGATGCGGTCGTCCGCCGAATAGCCGCGGACGATATAGTCCCGGCTGGTCAGCATCGGCGGCAGTTCGGCGGAGGCGGGATGGGCGTCGCAGGCTTCGGCATGGAGGAAGATCGGCCCGGTTTCCGCATAGGGCTGCAGTGCCGGGAAAGGCCGGTGGGCGAGGGTGAGATAGGGTTCGCCGGCTGCGACTTCGCGCAGGCAATGGCGGCACGGCACGCCGTCGCCGTCGGAGATGCGGCGCTCGGGCGCCAGGCCGTAGGCGTCGCTGCCGCCGGCCTGATAGTGGTGCGCGACGTCTGTGGGCATGGGCAGGAAGCGGATCGGCATCGCAGGGTCTCCTTGGTGTCGGGAGGAGACTGTGCCTTAGCGCGACTGGCCGCGACACCCGATTCTTGCGCCTTCCGGCGATGCGGCGGACGGTTCCGGTGGCACGGTCAGCGGACGAATTCGTCGATGCGGCGCAGCGTCACCCGCCGGTTGCGCCATTCCTCGTGCTGCGTCGGCACGAGCAGGTCCTGCTCGCCATAGCCGACGGTTTCCAGCGCATAGGCCTGAAGGCCGAATTCCTGCACCAGCAGCCATTTCAGCGAGTCCGCGCGGCGTTCCGACAGGATGAGGTTCGAATGGCTGGAGCCGACCGCGTCGGTATGGCCCTCGATCAGGACGCGCGCATTTCGGTTGCGGCCAAGGATTTTCTGCATGGCGCGGGCGATCTGGCGGACCTTGCGGTATTCCTCGCGCGGAATGACCGCGGAGCCGAAGGCGAAGTTGATGGCCTGGATGTCGATCGACGGCGCGGCCCGCCGCAGGTCCGGCCGGCGCTTCAGTTCGCGCACGGTGACGCGTTCCTCGGGGCGCACGCGGCGTGCGGGTGCGGCTTCGAGCCGGCGGCGGATCAGCTCTTCGGACGGGCCGTCGTCGGCAAGCGCGAAATGCGGCGCAACGACGGCGGCGGCGAGCGCGGCAAGGAAGCTTCGGCGGTTCATGTCATCCCTCTCGACCGTGCGGGTCATCGATGGGGGAACCGTGCCACGCGCCGTTTGAAGCGATGCTGAAGGCGCCGTTGTCCGGCGTTCAGGTTCCTTAACGATCCGGCACCGCGATCCTTTCGAATCGCGGTGCCGGATCGTGTCGGGTGCTGGGGAAGGAGGGGCCTCTCAGCCCGCCATGCGCATCGGTCGGGCCTGGCTGGCGACCTGCACGCCGGATGTGCGGAAGCCGCCCATCAGGTTGAGCAGATCGCCGGTATCGTTGGCGAGAACTTCAGCCGAGGCCGTCGTCTCCTCCGCCATGGCGGCATTCTGCTGCGTCGCGGCGTCGCGCTGCGGTTGGCGATGTCGTGTCTGCGAAACGCTTGCCAGCCGGCCGCGCCCGCCGGTCCGCTGCCCCTGCCGCGGTCAGCCGCGCCGGGCGAGGTCGAGAAGTTCCGCGTCGGAGAGCGGCAGGATTTCGCCCTCGGCGGTGCCGACCGGCGAGAAGCCGAACATCTGGTAGAGCTGCAGGGCGCGCGGGTGGTCGAGGTTGTTGGTGGTGACCTTGACGACCTTCGGATCGGAGGTCCAGGCGGCGTAGAGCGTCTGCAGCATGAACCATTTGCCGATGCCGAGGCCCAGCGCATGCTCGAACAGGCCGAAATGCGCGAGTTCGACGGTCTCCTCGTCCTCCTGGAAGAGTTCGAAGAAACCCGCCGGCGCTCCGTCGACATAGAGCACGGTCACCGTCGTGCGCTTGTCGTGCAGGATCGCCGCGAGCGCCTCGTCGTCAAGCCGCAGCCGTTCCGCCCAGTGCCAGCGCGCGCCGACCTGCCGGTAGAGGAAACGGTAGAAGGGAAGGGGGATTGCCGGCACGCGCATGATGGCCGTGTGGATGTTGACCGGCACGGGCAGGCTCTGCTTCGGCGGCGCATGCGTCTCGAGCGCGGTGATGTGAACCTTGAGCGGTGCCGGTTTCCTGGAGGCGGCCATCGCTTCAGCCCCGTCCCGTGACGACGGGCGTGTCGTCGCGGCTTCCCCATTCGGACCAGGAGCCGTCATAGAGCGTGTTGTCCTCGTGGCCGAGCGACTGCAGGGCGAGCGTGATGATCGCCGCCGTCACGCCGGAGCCGCAACTCGTGACGACGGGCTTCGAGAGATCGATGCCGGCGCCTTCCAGCGTCTGCCTGAGGCCCGCGAGATCCTTCAGCCTGCCGCCCTCCGAGAAAATGCCGGACGGCAGGTTGCGGGCGCCGGGCATGTGGCCGGAGCGCATGCCGTCGCGCGGCTCCGGTTCCTCGCCGGAAAAGCGCCCCGCGCTGCGGGCATCGGCGATCTGCCGTTCGCCGCTCGCCACGATGCCGCGCATCTCGGCGAAGGACGTGATGGCATGGGGATTGAACGTCGTCCGGAAGACCGCCGGCGCCGGTTCCGGCAGGTCGGTCTCGAGCGGCCGGCCCTCGCGCTTCCAGCCGTCGATGCCGCCGTCCATCACGAAGACGCGCTTCGCGCCCATCGTGCGGAAGAGCCACCAGACGCGGGGCGCGGTGAAGATGCCCGGCCCGTCATAGACGACGATCGTGTCGGTCTCGGCAATGCCGAGCTTGCCGGCCTCGGCGGAGAAAAGGTCAGGGGAGGGTACCGTGTGCGGCAGGCCGCTGGAATGGTCGGCGACGGCGTCCTGGTCGAAAAAGACGGCGCCCGGCACGTGGCCGGCGGCATATTCGGCGGCGCCGTTGCGGTTTTGCGCCGGCAGGTACCAGGAAGCGTCGACGACGCGGAACTCCGGCGCGCCGAGCTGCTTTTCGACCCAGTCTGCGGATACGACGAACCTGCTCTTGCCGGCGGTCATGGCGGTCTTCTCCCTTGCTGTATGTCGATCAGGCGGCAGGCGTTCCGAAGCGGATGCGGAAACGCCGGTTCTCCTTGCCCTTCTTCTCGATCTTGGAAATGTGGATGGCGCCCACTTCCTGCGTCTCGGAAACATGCGTGCCGCCGCACGGCTGGCTGTCGATCGCGGCATTCTCGCCGATGCAGACGAGGCTGACGCGGCCGAGCCCCACCGGCGGGCGCACGTTCTTCGATTTCACGATGCCCGGATTGGCGGCGAGGTCCGCATCGGTGATCCACTGGACATAGATCGGGTGGTTTTCGGCGACGAGCGTCATCAGCGCGGCGGTCACCGCGTCGCGGTTGATCGTCTCCGTCATGTCGAAATCGACGCGGCTCTCCTCCTCGCCGACCGCCGCGCCGGTGATCGGATAGGGGCAGACGACGGAAAGCAGATGGCAGGCCGTGTGCATGCGCATCAGTCTGTAGCGGCGCGGCCAGTCGATATGGACGACGAGCGTCTCCCCGACGGCGGGAAGGGGGGCTCCCTCCTCCGGCCGGTGGACGATGATCTCCTTCGTGGCGCCGGTCACCGCCATGGCGAGCGGGATGCGGCTGCCGTCGGCGCGTTCGAAGAATCCCGTGTCGCCGGGCTGTCCGCCCGAGGTCGCATAGAAACAGGTCTGGTCGAGCTCGACGCCGCCGTCGGCATGCACGGCAGTCACCACCGCTTCGCAGGTCGAGAGATAGAAATCGTCACGGAACAGCGGCTTGGTGGCGTCAGGCATGGATCATTCGACGGGTTGGTAGGGCACCTTGATCGTCGACTTGTCTTTGAGCCATGCCGGAACGGGCAGGCCCTTCGACTCAAGGAAGCCCGGATTGAAGAGCTTGGACTGGTAGCGGTTACCATAGTCGCAGAGGATCGTCACGATGGTATGGCCGGGCCCGAGGTCCTTCGCGAGCCGGATCGCACCGGCGATGTTGATGCCGGTCGAGCCCCCGACGCAGATCCCTTCGTTCTCGATCAGGTCGAAGACGAGCGGGATCGCCTCGCTGTCGGGGATCTGGTAGGCGAAGTCGGGCCGGAAGCCTTCGAGGTTCGCCGTGATGCGACCCTGCCCGATGCCTTCGGTGATCGAGCCGCCAGCCGACGTCAGTTCGCCATGGGCGTAGAAATTGTAGAGCGCTGCCCCGTCCGGGTCGGCGAGGCCGATCTTGACGTCCGGGTTTTTCGCGCGCAGCCCCTGCGCGACGCCGGCGAGCGTGCCGCCCGAGCCGACGGCGCAGACGAAGCCGTCCACCTTGCCGTCGGTGTCGCGCCAGATTTCCGGCGCGGTCGTTTCGACATGGGCGTCGCGGTTGGCGACATTGTCGAACTGGTTTGCCCAGACCGCTCCGTTCGGCTCGGTCTTCGCCAGTTCCTCCGCCAGGCGGCCGGAGAGTTTTACGTAGTTGTTCGGGTTCCTGTAGGGGACGGCCGGGACCTCGACGAGCTCGGCGCCGAGCAGTTTCAGCGCGTCCTTCTTCTCCTGGCTCTGCGTCTCGGGGATGACGATGACGGTGCGGTAGCCGAGCGCCTGCGCGACGAGGGCGAGGCCGATGCCGGTGTTGCCGGCCGTGCCTTCGACGATGACGCCGCCCGGCCGCAGCGCGCCGCTCTTTTCGGCCGCCCGGATGATGGAGAGCGCCGCCCGGTCCTTTACGGACTGTCCCGGATTGAGGAACTCGGCCTTGCCGAGGATCGTGCAGCCGGTCGCCTCCGAGGCGCCCTTGAGCCGGATCAGCGGCGTGTTGCCGATTGCATCCAGAACGGATGGGAGAAATGCCATGGTGCCGAGCCTCGTGCGTTGCATCAAGAGTAGGGAGCGTCTTTTCAGCCCGCAAGGCTGGCTTGGCAAGAAAATCTGTTCCGCCGGCGCGGTTCGCCACGACAATTTTTCGCCATCTGCGTCCATCGCTGCCGGGGCCGCCTCGACGACTGCGGGTTGCCGTCACGCGGGGGGCTGATTGAGGCCATATTGCGCGGCTAGGGTTTCTTCAAAGGAACGTTGTCCGCGCGGATGCATTTGTCATTTCGGGATGCAGGCGCCGGAGCGGCCGATACGACAATGAAGGGACGGCGACATGACGCATTTCACTGCGCAACCCGAACACGGCATCGCCTGGGTCACGGGCGCGAGCTCCGGCATCGGCCGGGCGCTCGCCGAACGGCTGGCCGGCAAGGGCTTTACCGTTGCGGTGACGGCCCGCGACCTCGACAGGCTCCTCGCCCTCCAGGCGGAGGTTTCCGCCAAGGGATCGGCGGGCCGCATCATCGTCCTCGACGGTGACGTCACCGATCCGCGCGACATGGAGCGCGTGATCGCCGTGCTGGAATACGAACACGGACGCATCGCGCTCGCCGTGCTCAATGCCGGCGTCTACCTGCCCGTCGACGGCGCCTCGCTGCACCGCGAGGACTTCGAGAAGACCTTCGCCGTCAACCTTCACGGCGTCGTCAACTGCCTGCTGCCGGCCATCGAGCACATGAAGGCCGGTGGCCAGGGCCAGATCGCCATCGTCTCCTCCGTCACGGGTTATGGCGGCCTGCCGACGGGGGCCGCCTATGGTGCGACGAAGGCGGCGCTGATCAACCTCGCGGAAAGCCTCAAATTCGACCTCGACCCGCTCGGCATCCGCATCCAGGTCGTCAATCCCGGTTTCGTCGCGACGCCGGCGACGGCGCACAACGATTTCGAGATGCCGGCGCTGATCGCGCCGGAGGAGGCGGCCCGGCGCATCGAGGCGGGGCTCGCAAGCAGCCGCTTCGAGATCACATTCCCGCGGCGCTTCACCTATCTGCTGAAGCTGCTTCGCGTGATGCCCTACGCGCTCTATTTCGCGGTCGTTGCCTATATGACGGGCTGGAACCGGCGTCCGCCGAAGGCCGCGAAGCCGGTCTCGCCGTCGCCGGAAGTGGCGGCCTAGCGCGCTTCTCCGGCGCCGGCGCCGCTCACTCGTAGACGACCTGGCGCACGTCGATGTTCTTCGCGCGGAACCCCGCCTCGCAGTAGAAGAAGTAGAATTCCCAGAGCTTCTTGAAGCGCTCGTCGAAGCCGAGCGGCAGGATGCGGTCCCAGGCCGCCCAGAAGCGCAGCCGCCATTCGGCCAGCGTGCGGGCATAGTCGTGGCCGAAGCCGACATCCGAGGCGAGCGTCAGCCCGACCTGGCGGCCGAGCGCGGCAAGGTGCTCGCGCGTCGGCAACATGCCGCCCGGGAAGACGTATTTCTGGATGAAGTCCGGATTGTTGCGGTACTCGCGATAGGATTCCTGCAGGATCGTGATGATCTGCAGCCCGGCGCGGCCGCCCGGCCGCAGGCATTCGCGCACCTTGGCGAAGTAGGTCGGCCAGTATTTTTCGCCCACCGCCTCGAACATCTCGATGGAGACCACCTTGTCGTAGAGGCCGGTCTCGTCGCGGTAGTCCTGGAACTTGAACGTGACGCGGTCGCCGAGGCCCGCCTTCCGGATGCGTTCGGAGGCAAAGGCGAGTTGCTCCCTGCTGATGGTGAGGCCGGTCACCCGGCAGCCCATCTCGGCGGCGGCGAATTCCGCGAAACCGCCCCAGCCGCAGCCGATCTCCAGGACATGGTCGCCCGGCCCGATGCCCGTCACCTCCGCGAGCGCCCGGTATTTCGCCATCTGCGCCGAGCGCAGATCGTTGGCACCGCGCGCATAGAGGGCGGAGGAATAGGTCATGCTGGGGTCGAGCCACTGCGCATAGAAGTCGTTGCCGAGGTCGTAGTGGGCGGAGATGTTGCGCTTCGAACCGTGACGGGTGTTGGCGTTCATCCAGTGGCGTACTTTCCCCAGAACCAGCAGGATGCCCCTGGCACCGTTGGAGAACCTGCTGCCGACCTCGGCATTGACCAGGAAAAGCTCCAGGAACGCGCCCGCATCCGGGCTTTCCCAGTCGCCGTCCATGTAACACTCGGCAACGCCGATCGTGCCGCCCGAAAGCGCGCGGTTCGGCAGGTTCCAGTTGTGCAGCACGACCTCCGCGTCCGGTCCGGGGCGCCTGCCGGCCACCAGCAGCCGGCGTCCGTCGGGCAATGTCAGCTTCAGCGAGCCGACGTCAAGGTGCAGGAGACCACGCAGGATCATCTGCATCTTGAGCGGCACACCCTTCGCCAGGCGGCCGATTGTCTCGGGCGAAAGCGGCTCGAAACCCTGCGGCGCCGCTGCGGCAATGTCGGTCATGGTCGTTCCCCGGCAGCTATCGGTTGCGGCAAGGCTAGCGTCATTCTGTCGCGACGCCAAGCCGACTGTGTGCCGGCATATACGGAGGATGGCGGGCTGCGGTTCGCCGGATGTCGTGCGGGACGGCGGATTGCAAAGGCGTGGCGGTGCCCGGGGCGGATCGGCTGATGGCAATGTGCCTGGAAGGGGCAATGAAAAAGGGCCGCGCAATGAGCGCAGCCCTTTGTGCCCTTCCCGAGAGATGGGTGACAGTTCATTCCGGATAGATGGGTTACACTTTCGGCCCTTTGCGAGGAGAGC
>NZ_JAKGBU010000201.1 GCF_021555155.1 Rhizobium alarense | reverse complement strand
TGCCCTTCCCGAGAGATGGGTGACAGTTCATTCCGGATAGATGGGTTACACTTTCGGCCCTTTGCGAGGAGAGCAAGGTGCCCTGGAAGGAGTGTAACGTCATGGAAGAGCGGCTGAAGTTTATCGCCCGGCTGCTGGACGGCGAGAAGATGGCCATGCTTTGCCGGGATTTCGGTATCTCGCGCAAGACCGGCTACAAGATCCTCGCGCGCTACAATGACAGTGGCCTTGAGGGGCTGACGGATCGGTCTCGCCGGCCCTACCGCCACGCCAATCAGCTTCCGTTTCAAATCGAGAAGCTGATTGTGCGCCGGAAGCAGGACAAGCCGACTTGGGGTGCGCCGAAGATACGCGAACGGTTGGCCCGGCTGTACCCGGATGTGCACAGGCCTGCGATCTCGACGGTGCATACGGTGCTAGACCGGCACGGCATGGTCGAGCGCCGCAAGCGACGGCGCAATAGGGCGACGGGGACAGCGCTTTCAAATGGCCGTCGCCCCAATGATCTGTGGTGTGCCGACTACAAGGGCGAGTTCATGCTCGCCGACCGGCGCTATTGCTATCC
>NZ_JAKGBU010000200.1 GCF_021555155.1 Rhizobium alarense | reverse complement strand
GGTCGCGCATCTGGAGGCCGAGCGCGCGCGAGGCGGCGTTGCCGATCGCCGCAGAGACCGGCCCCTGCGCCGCCTCGCCGGCGCCGAGCGGCGGCGCGCCCGCAGGCGCGATGAAGCGCGTCTCGACCACCGGCACTTCGGAGAAACGCAGGATCGGGTAGTCGCTCCAGTCGAGCGGCGGAATGCGCCCATCCTCGATCGGCACGGCTTCCTTCAGCGTCCAGCTGACGGCCTGCAGGGCGCCGCCCTCGATCTGGCTTAGCGCGCCCTGCGGGTTGATCAGGCGGCCGCAGTCGGCGGCAAGCCAGAGCCGTTCGACCCGGATCTCCTCGTCGACCGCAACCTCGGCCACCGCGGCGAGCCAGGCGCCCTTGTTCTTGTAGCGGGCGACGGCGAGCCCCATCGCCCGGCCCTCGCCGGCCGCCTGTTCAGCCGGCCAGCGGCACATTACGGCGACCGCCTCGAGCACCGCACGGCCGCGCGGATCCGCGAGATGCCGCAGCCGGAAGGCGAGCGGATCGGTGCCCGAGGCATCCGCCAGTTCGTCCGTCGCCCGTTCGATGGCGAAGACGTTGAGA
>NZ_JAKGBU010000020.1:29150-62972 GCF_021555155.1 Rhizobium alarense | reverse complement strand
GATGAGGAGCGAGCCGAGGCCGAAGCAGACGATCATCAGCCCGAGGGCGGATTCGCCGAGGCCGAGACGGTCGGCGAATTCCGGGATCTTCGGCGCCCAGGCGCCCATATAGGTGCCGTTCAGCAGGAAGAGCCCGGAGACGGCGAGGCGCGTCCAGGTAAAGTAGCCGGAGCGGGCCGGCGTGAGGGGGGTCGTCTGGTCCTGGATCGTCATGCGGGATGTTTCCAAAGCCTTGCCGGGTCTGCGTTCGGCTGTGTCGTGATCGGGTCAGCCGGCGCGGGTCGTGTTGATTCCCGCGGCCGCGAAGGCCGCCAGTTCGGTTTCGTCGGCATCCGCCTCGAAGACCGCATGGCTGAGGCGGCCGAGGGGGAGGACGGCATAGGGGGCGGCGGTCGAAAGCTTGTCGTTGGTCACGGCGACGAGCACGCCGGCGCTCAGCGAGGCGACGAAGCGCTTGAACTCGGCATCCTCGAAACCGTAGGCCGTGACGCCGGCGGCGCGGTCGACGCCGCAGACGCCGAGCACGCAGATATCCGGGCGCAGCGCCTCGACGTCGCGCAGCGCCTTGCCGCCGATCGCGCCGCCGACGTCGCGGTCGATCTGGCCGCCGATCTGGATGACGGAGACGGCGGGCTTTTCGAGGAGCACGGCCGCGATGGCGGGCGCGTTGGTCGCGACGGTCAGGCGGCGGTCGGCCGGAATGGCGCGGGCGATGGCGAGATTGGTGCTGCCGGCATCGAGGAAGACCGTGCTGCCCTCGGGGAGCAACGCAACCGCCGCCCGGGCCAGCGCGTCCTTGCGCTCGGGGTCGAGGGCAAGGCGCTCCGCCATGCTGCCGGCGGCGGGCGAGGCGGGAAGCGCACCGCCATAGACGCGGCGGCAGAGGCCGGCGGCGGCGAGTTCCCGAAGATCGCGGCGGATCGTGTCCTCCGAGACGCCGAGTTCGCCCGCAAGATCCGCGGCGATCACCCGCCCCTCGCGGGCGAGCCTGTCACGGATCAGGGTCTGGCGCTCACCGAGCAGAAGGTCGCCGACGGACATTGTGTCTCCAAATCATGCATGAATGGGTGTAAATATGCATAATTCGGAACTATCGTCAACAAATACGCATGTTTCGTCGGGGCAACAAAAAACCCCGCCGTCTCCGGCGGGGCCGATCTGCAGGCCTCCAGGCCTGGTCCAGGCTTACTCGCGGTTGCCGAGGAAGCGCAGCAGGAACAGGAAGAGGTTGATGAAGTCGAGGTAGAGCGTCAGCGCGCCCATGATGGCCTTGCGGCCGGCCACGACGTCGTCGTCGGCCTCGAAATACATCTCCTTGATCTTCTGCGTATCCCAGGCGGTGAGGCCGGCGAAGACCAGCACGCCGATCGCGGAGATCGCGAAGTCGAGCGCCGAGGACTGCAGGAAGAGATTGACGAGCGACGCGATGATCAGGCCGAAGAGGCCCATGACCAGGAACGAGCCCATCGCGGAGAGATCACGCTTCGTCGTGTAGCCGAAGAGCGACAGCGCGCCGAAGGCCGCGGCCGACACGAAGAAGGTCTGGACGATGCTCGCGCCGGTATAGATCAGGAAGATCGACGACAGCGAGAGACCCATCAGGCCGGCATAGACCCAGAAGGTCGTCTGCGCGGCCGAGACGCTCATCGTGTGGATGCGGAAGCTCATGAAGAACACGAGTGCCAGCGGCGCCAGCATCACCACCCACTTCAGCGGGCTGACATAGATTGCCTGACCGAAGGCGGTCAGCTGCCCGCCGGAGAAGGCCGCCTGCGACGCGAAGAAGGCGACGAGACCGGTGATTGCCAGGCCCAGCGCCATCAGGTTGTAGACCCGCAGCATGTAGGAGCGCAGGCCCTCGTCGATCATGACGCCGGCCTGTGCGCCGGTATTCGTCATTCGACCTTGGTAGTTGCGGAGATCAGCCATGTTTTCCTCTCGTAAGCCCCGTTCGTTCTCTACGGTGTCGGTCTAAACCGCTCTTCCAGAGGACTGCGGTTCACCGGATGTCCCGGCCCCATGCCGGTCTCGTCCGAATGTCCAGGCGCCGCTGCGGGGCTCCAGCATGCCTGAAACAAATATGATCACGATTTGTGTCGCGCACAAGGCCCCGGTTGAACCGGAAAGATTAACTTTACGCAATGGTTAGCACCGGCGGCGCGCCCGCAGGCACGCCTCAGAGTTCGCGCAGCACCGGGGCGGCCTTCTGGCCGAGGATGCGCCACGTGCCCGCAAGGCCGATGCCGACGGTGAGCACCAGGGCCGTGACGACCGTCGTCACCGCGACGTCGGGCAGGAATGTCGAGGGCAACGTCATGATGCGGGCGACGACGAACCAGGCGGCGACGCCGCCGGCGAAGAGCGCGAAGACCGCCGTCGCAAGCCCCAGCATCAGGTACTCGTAGCTGAAGGCGCGGATCAGCGTGCTGCGCGTGGCGCCGAGCGTCTTCAGCACCACCGCGTCGTGGGTGCGGGCCCGGTTGCCGGCCGCCAGCGCGCCCGAGAGCACCAGCACGGAGGCGAAGAGCGCGACGGCGGCGGCGGCGCGGATGGCGGTCGCGAGCTGGCCGACGAGCTCGTTGACGATGTCGAGCGCGTCCTTGACCCGCACGCTGGTGATCGTCGGATAGGCATTGGTGACGGCGCGCAGCGTCGCCGCCTCCTGCGCGGCCGTCGCGTCCGGATCGATCATCGTGGCGAGCCAGGCATGCGGCGCGCCGGCGAAGGTGTTGGGCGAGAAGACCATCACGAAATTGATCGACAACGACTCCCACTCGACGGTGCGGAAGTTGGCGATGCGGGCGGTGATGTTGCGGCCGAGCACGTTGACCGTCACCGTGTCGCCGACCGTCAGGCCGAGTTCGCCGGCCTCCTCCGCCGAGAAGGAGACGAGCGGTTCGCCGCTGTAGTCCGCCGGCCACCATTCACCCGCGGAGAGCACCGAGTTTTCCGGGATGGCCTTCGCGTAGGTGATGCCGCGGTCGCCCTGCAGGACCCAGCGTCCGCCGGGAGGAACGTTGCGCTGCGTCACGTCCTCGCCGTTGAAGGCGAGGATGCGGCCGCGCAGCATCGGAACCTCGACGACCTTGCCGCCCGGCATCGTCTGCTTCAGCACGGATCGGAAACCGTCGAGCTCGCTGCCCTGGATGTCGACGAAGAAGAAGTTCGGCGCGCGCTCCGGCAGGTTGCCGGTCAGTTCCCGCCGCAGATTGCCGTCGATCAGCGTCAGCGTCACGAGGAGGGCGAGACCGAGACCGAGCGACAGGACGACGGAGGGCGTCAGCGCGCCGGGCCGGTGGATGTTGCCGATCGCCAGCCGCAGCGCCGGTGAATTCACCCGCGGGCTGCGGCGGGCAAGCGCCGTCACGCCCCAGGCGACAAGCCGCAGCACGACGAAGGCAAAGGCGATCGCGCCGAGGAAGACGAGCGCGATATAGCGGTCATAGGCCGTCCAGACCGCAAGGCCGGCGAGCGCCGCCAGGAAGGCCGCCGCCCCCGCGACATAGGGCCAGGCGGGCAGGCGCCCCTTCTCGAAGCCCTGCTCGCGGAAGAGCGCGGTTGCCGGAACGTCGCGGGCATGGCCGAGCGGCATGATGGCGAAGGCGAGCGCGGTGACGAGGCCGAAGACGGCGGCGAGGCCGAGCGCACCCGGATAGAGCGTCATGTCGGCCGGCACCGGCAGGACGTCGGCGAGGAAGCGCATGGCGACAGGCGGCATCAGCGCGCCGCCGACGAGGCCGACCGCGATGCCGATCAGCGCGATGAAGAGGATCTGGAAGAGATAGATCGCCGTCACCAGCGAGGCCGGGGCGCCGAGGCACTTGAAGGTGGCGATGACGCCGCGCTTCGAATCGAGATAGGCGCGCACGGCATTGGCGACGCCGACGCCGCCGACGATCAGCGCCGTCAGGCCGACGAGCGTCAGGAACTGCGAGAAGCGGGTGATGTTGTTGGTGAGCGACGGCGCGGCGTTGCTGCTGGTGCGGATCGACCAGCCGGCCTCCGGAAATGCGGCATTCGCTTCCTCGCGGATCGTCCGCAGCACCCGGTCGGGATTTTCCAGCCGGATCTTGTAGCCGTGCTCGACGAGGCTGCCGGTCTGCACGAGGCCGGAGGCGGCAAGCGCCTGCTGCGAGACGAGGAGGCGCGGCGCGAAGCCGAAGCCCTCCGACAGCGCGTCCGGCTCCTTGACGAGCACCGCGGTGACGCGGAGCCGCGCCGTGCCGATCAGGATCTCGCCGCCGACGGCGATGCCGAGCCGCTCGAGCAGCAGCGGCGCGGCGACGGTGCCGAAGGTCTCGCCGTTCCTTGCGAGCAGCGTGGCGAGCGGCTCGGCGGCGGAGGTCTCGACGGCGCCGTAGAGCGGATAGGCGGCGTCGACCGCCTTCAGCTCCACCAGCGCCTGGTCGGCGCCGTCCGGCAGCCGGGCCATGGAGCGCAGCCCCGAGGAAACCGAGACGTCGCCGAGTCCGTCGAAATAGGCCCGCTCCTCCGGCGTCGCGATGCGGTTGTTGAATTCGAAGCGGATGTCGCCGGCAAGCAGGGACTGGCCCTGCGTGGCGATGGCGCGGGTGATCGCGCTGGAAACGGAGTTCACGCCGGCAATGGCGGCGGTGCCGAGCGCGATGCAGGCGAGGAAGATATAGAAGCCGCCGAGCCCGCCGCGCATCTCGCGCAGCGCAAGTCGGAGCGCAAGCCGGGCCTGGCGGAGCGAAAACGCCGTCATGCGGGGACCGCCTCGCCGGCCACGGCCGGGGCGGCGGTGTCGGGAAGGATCTCGCCCGACCGCATGCGCACCTGCCGGTCGCAGCGCGCCGCGAGGGCCGGGTCGTGCGTGACGAGCACCAGCGTCATGCCGCGCCCGGCCTGTTCGGCGAAGAGCAGGTCGGCGATCTGCCGGCCCGTTTCGGTGTCGAGATTGCCGGTCGGCTCGTCGGCGATGAGCAGCTTCGGCGCGGGCGCGAGCGCGCGGGCGATCGCCACGCGCTGCTGTTCGCCGCCCGACAGCTGGCCCGGATAGTGCGACAGCCGCTCGCCGAGGCCGACGGCGACGAGCTCCCTGCGCGCGATCTCGAAGGCATCGGCGACATTGGCGAGCTCGAGCGGCACCGCGACGTTTTCCAGCGCCGTCATGTTGGGAATGAGATGGAAGGACTGGAAGACGATGCCGATCGTCTTGCCGCGGAAATCGGCGACCTGGTCCTCGTTCATCCGGTGAAGTGCCGCGCCGGCGATGGTGATCTCGCCGCCGTCCAGCCGTTCGAGGCCGGCAAGCACCATGAGCAGTGTCGACTTGCCGGAGCCGGACGGGCCGACGATGCCGACCGATTCGCCCGCGTCGATCGTCAGGCCAATTCCCTTGAGCACATGCACCGAGGCCGCGGCCTCACCGAGAGTCAAATCCGCGTTTTTGAGTTCGATGATGGTTTTGGCCAAGGAATTCTGCCCTATATCTGAAAAGAGGACCGGAAGAACACCGGCAATTTAGGAACATGCCCATGGGCTTTAAAGCCGTATTCGGAATTTTAGCGGCTGCTGCGATCACAGCTTTGTCATCGGCCGCGCCGGCGCTGGCCGAGCCGGTCCGGATCGTCGGTTTCGGCGACAGCCTGATGGCCGGCTACAACCTGCCGCCGGCAGAGGCCTTTCCCGCCCAGCTCGAAGCGGCGCTGAAGGCCAGCGGCCTTGACGTGACGATCGCCAATGCCGGCGTCTCGGGCGATACGTCGTCCGGCGGCCTGGCGCGGATCGACTGGTCGGTGCCGGACGGGACCGACGGGGTGATCCTCGAACTCGGGGCGAACGACGCCCTGCGCGGCATCGCGCCGGAGCAGACGGAGAAGAACCTCGACCAGATGATCGGCAAGCTCAAGGCGCGCGGCATCGACGTGCTGCTCGCCGGCATGCTGGCGCCGCCGAACATGGGCGGCGACTACGGCGAGCGCTTCAACCGGATCTATGCGGGGCTCGCCGAGAAGCACGGCGTCGTGCTCTACCCGTTCTTCCTCGACGGCGTCGTGACGCAGGCCGGCCTGCAGCTCGAGGACGGCATGCATCCGAACGGCAAGGGCGTCGCCGTCATGGTCGAGCGCATGCTGCCCGCCGCGGAAAAGTTCGTAACGGAATTGCAGCAGCGGCCGTGATATTTTCGCGGGTGCGAAATTGGGGTTGCCTGCAAGAGACAAGCATGATTCGCTGATGTCACATCGATAGATTCGGGGAGCTCGCCATGCCGAGACTGTTCATCGCCCTCGAAGTGCCGCGTAATGCAGCAATGAGCCTCTCGTTGTTGCGCGGAGGTCTCCCCGGAGCCCGGTGGATCGATGTCGAGAACTTCCACATCACGCTGCGCTTCATCGGCGACGTCGACGGCCGCACGGCCGACGAGGTGGTCGACCGGATCGATAGGATAGACCGGCCGGAGTTCCAGATCTCGCTGAACGGCATCGGCTCCTTCGGCTCGAAGAAGCCCCATTCGGTCTATGCCGGCGTCAGCCCGGCGCCCGAGATGTACGCCCTGCAGGCCGAGATCGAGCGCATCTGCCAACGGATCGGCCTGCCGGCGGACCAGCGCAAGTTCATGCCGCATGTCACCCTGGCGCGGCTGCGGAACGCCCGTCTCGAGGACGTGGTGCAGTATCTCTCCGGCCGCGGAAACTTCCAGACGACGGACTTCACGGTGAACCGCTTCGTGCTGATGTCGTCGCGCGAATCGGTCGGCGGCGGGCCCTACATCACCGAAGAGGTGTTCCCGCTCTACGAGCCGGGCTCCGCCGCGAGCATCGCGGCGATGGCGGAACATCCGGCATAGATCATGCGGTAGACCGCGTCGAACTCCGCAGGGCCGCCATAGTAGGGATCGGGCACATCTTCCGTTTTTCCGCCGGCGAAATCCGAGAAGAGGGCGATCCTGTCCTGGCGGCCGGCGGGTGCGAGCGCCCGCATGCGCGCCAGCACCGGGCGATCCATCGCCAGCAGGTGGTCGAAGCTTTCGAAATCCTTCGCCGAGAGCTGCCGGCCGCGCTGGCCGGAAATGTCGACGCCGTTGCCGCGCGCCACGGCGATTGCGCGACTGTCCGGCGGATCGCCAACATGCCAGGGGCCGAGCCCAGCCGACGCGACGCGCACGCCCTGCGCATTGCCGGTCGCATCGAGCAGGTGCCGGAGCACGCCCTCGCCGAGCGGCGACCGGCAGATATTGCCGAGGCAGACGAACAGGATGGAGCTTTGCACCATGAAGATCTTGACCGTCTCTTGCCATGCACCACGGCGGGCTTACCTTTGACCGGAACAAACAGCAATGGAGGAACGTGCCCATGAAACAGGAAAAGCTCGACGAGGCGGCGCTCGCCGAAGCCCTCGGTAGGCACCCGGACTGGGTGCGGGACGGCGATGCGATCCGGCGGAGCTTCAAGTTCCGCACCTTCGTGCAGGCCTTCGGCTTCATGACGGAAGGCGCGCTTGCCGCGGAGAAGCTCAACCACCATCCCGAATGGTTCAACGTCTACAACCGCGTCGACGTGCGGCTGACGACGCATGATGCCGGCGGGCTGACGGACCTCGATTTCAAGCTTGCGGCGGCCATGGAGAAGGCGGCGGCCGGCCGGCTCGCCTGAGGCTTTCCCTTGCGGGCGATCGCCCGCATCCCCATATCGCCACGGCGAGCGAAGGAGCGCAAGGAGAACGGCATGGACGACGTGAAGATCGGCGAGATCCTGCTGCCGGGCGAAGAGGCGGAGCAGGAGGAGCAGCGGCGCCGGGTCAGGAAGCGCTTCTGGCCCGTTCTGAAGCGGGCGATGCGCCAGGTGCCCTTCGGCCGCGATCTGGTCGCGAGCTACTATTGCGCGCTCGACCCGAAGACGCCGACCCGCGTCCGCGGCATCCTGCTTGCGGCGCTCGCCTATTTCATCCTGCCCTTCGACACCGTGCCCGATTTTCTCGCCTTCGTCGGCTTTTCCGACGACATCGCCGTGCTGACCACGGCCTTTGCGGCGATCAGCGGCCATCTCAAGGAAGGCCACTACGCGGCGGCGGATCGTGCGCTCGCGGACGAGGGCATCGGCGACCGCGCGTGATCGCCTGCGGCGACTTCCGGTTGCAATCCGCGCCGCTGCCACCCTTGCTGCATGTCAAACTCTTGCCTGAATCGTTGTGACATTGATCTGAAGGTCGGAATGTCCCTTCCGAAAACCTGGGCTCCGGGAGAGGTCGCCGGCGAGGCAGGCGGCGGATTTGCATGAAATGCTGTTTCGTTGTAGTTCGGGCTCCATCACAATCGGGCGCGTGTTCATGGTTTGGTAACCTGAATTAAGTCAAAATGAATCCATTCATGTTCACGCGTCGCCCGGCCAGCTGCGCCCGGGCCTTGACCAGCAAGACAACCGGCAGGAAATCATGTTCGTAAGAAAGCTCACCACCGCGCTTATCGCAATCATGGCGACAGCGGGCGTTGCGTCGGCGCAGACGCCCACCCGGATTCAGCAGTTCCAAGCCTGGGGCGCCTATTCTTATCAGGGCAGCAACGGCAAGGTCTGCTACGTGCTCTCGATCCCGAAGGAAAAGAACCCCGCCAATGTCGACCACGGGGATATCTTCTTCCTCGTGTCGCAGCGGCCCGGCCAGAACATCAGCTACGAACCCCAGGCGATGATGGGTTATCCGCTGCAGGAGAACTCCAAGGTCAACGTGACGATCGACGGTCGCAACTTCGTGCTCTTCACGAAGGGCAACTCGGCCTGGGTCGAGAACGCGGCGGAGGAGCCGGCACTGGTCGCGGCGATGAAGGGCGGCAAGGACATGGCGGTCAAGGCGGTGTCGCGGCGCGGCACCGAAACCAACTATTCCTATTCGCTGTCGGGCATCTCGGCGGCGCTGAAGCAGATCGAAAGCTGCAAGTAGGCGCATCCGAAGGAGGGGAAGCGCGGCCCGGCCGTCAGGGACGGCCTGCCCGCGTGTCAGGCAAGAGGTGACTTGCCGGGAAAAGAATGCTACAGGCCGCGGAAACCGAGCCGTGGCCCGCAGGAGCCGTGCGGCTTTCACATCTTCTTGACGTGCAGGTGCCACCGTCCCGGGACAACCATTCCCGCGTGAGCGGCGTGGCGAAACGGACCGTGCCGATGACGACGCTCAACCTTGCCAATACGACCGAACCGGTGAAGGCGCCGGCCCAGCGCATGCCGCTTGCGGAGATGCCGTCGCTGATCGGGCTTTCCCGCGAGGACATGGGCAGGGCGCTCGTCGAGAAGGGCGTTCCCGAGAAGCAGGCGCGGATGCGCGTCAGCCAGCTCTGGCACTGGCTCTATGTGCGCGGCGTCTCCGACTTCGACCACATGAGCAACGTGTCGAAGGACATGCGCGAGATGCTGAAGCGGCATTTCACCATCGCACGCCCGGAGATCGTCGAGGAGCAGGTGTCCAGGGACGGCACGCGCAAGTGGCTGCTGCGCTTCCCGCCGCGCGGCGCCGGGCGGCCGGTCGAAGTCGAGACCGTCTACATCCCCGAAGAAGGTCGCGGCACACTCTGCATTTCGAGCCAGGTCGGCTGCACGCTCACCTGTTCCTTCTGTCATACCGGCACGCAGAAGCTCGTGCGCAACCTGACGGCCGAGGAGATCCTCGCACAGCTGCTGCTCGCCCGCGACCGGCTCGGCGACTTCCCGGACCGCGAGACCCCGGCGGGCGCCATCGTGCCGTCGGAGGGCCGCAAGGTCTCGAACATCGTCATGATGGGCATGGGCGAGCCGCTTTACAATTTCGAGAGCGTGAAGACGGCGCTCTTGATCGCCACCGACGGCGACGGCCTGTCGCTCTCCAAGCGCCGCGTCACCCTGTCGACCTCCGGCATCGTGCCGGAAATCTACCGCACCGGCTCGGAGATCGGCGTCATGCTGGCGATCTCGCTGCATGCGGTGCGCGACGACCTGCGCGACATGCTGGTGCCGATCAACAAGAAGTATCCGCTGAAGGACCTGCTCGACGCCTGCCGCGCCTATCCGAGCCTCTCCAATGCGCGGCGCATCACCTTCGAATATGTGATGCTGAAGGACGTGAACGACAGCCTGGAAGACGCCAAGCTGCTGGTCCAGCTCCTGAAGGGCATCCCGGCGAAGATCAACCTCATTCCCTTCAACCCCTGGCCGGGCACCAACTATCAGTGTTCGGACTGGGAGCAGATCGAGAAATTCGCCGATTTCATCAATGCGGCGGGCTACGCCTCGCCGATCCGCACGCCCCGCGGCCGCGACATCCTCGCCGCCTGCGGCCAGCTGAAGTCGGAATCCGAGCGCATGCGCAAGGTCGACCGCATGGCCTTCGAGGCCATGATGATCGCCGGCCATGGCGAGGACGACTGATCTCCCCGCCGTTCCGCCTCAGCGCGTCTGCGTGAAGAGGATTTTCACCGCGAAGATCGAGAAGACGCCGGCGAAGGTGTAGTCGATGCCGCGCAGTACCTTGCGGTTCGCCTGCAGCCAGGTGGAGAGCCGGTCGGCGGCGAGCACGACGATGGCGTTGACCGGCATGCCGACCAGGATGAAGAAGAATCCAAGGAAGATCAGCTTGCCGGTGACATCGGGATCGCCGGCCGAGACGAACTGCGGCAGGAAGGTCATGAAGAAGATGATGACCTTCGGATTGAGCAGGTTCACCCAGAAGCCCGTCGAGATATTGCCGAGCGGCGAGACCCTGGGGCCCTCGACCGATTTTACCGAGAGGCTCGAGCCGAAGCGGATCGCCTGGATCGCCAGCCAGAGCAGATAGGCCGCGCCGCCGGTCTTGAGGATCGTGAAGGCGGTGGGCGAGGCGGTGATGAGCGCCGCGATGCCGAAGGCGACGAGCAGCGTGTGCGCCACGATGCCGAGGCTGGTCCCGAGCACCACATAGAGCGCCGGCGCTTTGCCCTGCGACAGTACCCGGCTGATCGACAGCGTCATGTCCGGGCCCGGCGTCGCGGCGAGAAGCAGGCTCGCGGCGGTGAAGGCGAGCAGGGTCGGGAACGTGGGCAGGAAGTCCATGGCGGTCGGCCTCGGTAGCGTGAACAGCTGTTGCAATAGCATAGGGCGTGGTAGATTTGCAGCCTGCCAGAGGCGTTTTGCATGGCGCGAAGTGCCGACGTTTTGTCGGATGACGACCTCGAGGCCTTCGTCCGTGCGCAGGTCCGTGAGGGACGTTATGCCTCCGAGAGCGATGTGCTGACGGCCGGACTTCGTCTGCTGCGCGAAGGCGATGCCCGGCTTGAGGCGTACCGCGCCGCGATCGACGAAGGGGAACGGTCGGGGGAGCCGGTTGCGTTCGATTTCGACCGGTTTATCGAGAGCAAACGCGCCGGTCCCGCGCCGCAATGAAGCCATTGCCGTTCTTTCCGGCAGCGATCCCGGACATCGAGGACATCCATGAATTCACAGAGAAGAACTGGAGCGATGTCGAGGCAGATGCCTATTTGCGGCAATTGCAAGCGGCATGCGATGACATAGCCACAGGCCGGCGACAGGGGCGAGCGCTTGTGTCCGACCGCCCTGCGCATTTGTTCGTGTCATCCGGTTCGCATTTTATCGTCTGTCGCGAAACGACGGCCTCGATTCTGGTTGTCCGCATCCTTAACCAGCGCATGGACCTGTCGCGTCATTTCTGATTCTGTAGCCGCACCCTGCCTTGCAAGCCTTGCGCTGCCGCGCAATCTCGCTAAAAGTGCCGCGGATTTTCCAAGCGGCGCGGATGGCGCCGAAGCCCGGACGGACACGCATCATGGCATCGCACAAGCACGTAAAGAAGGTCGTTCTCGCCTATTCGGGCGGTCTCGACACCTCGATCATCCTCAAGTGGCTCCAGACGGAACTCGGCGCCGAGGTGGTGACCTTCACCGCCGATCTCGGCCAGGGCGAGGAACTGGAACCGGCCCGCAAGAAGGCCGAGATGCTGGGCATCAAGGAGATCTTCATCGAGGACGTGCGCGAGGAATTCGTGCGCGACTTCGTCTTCCCGATGTTCCGCGCCAATGCGGTCTATGAGGGCGTCTACCTGCTCGGCACCTCGATCGCCCGGCCGCTGATCTCCAAGCACCTCATCGAGATCGCGAAGAAGACGGGCGCCGACGCGATCGCGCACGGCGCGACCGGCAAGGGGAACGACCAGGTCCGCTTCGAACTCTCGGCCTATGCCCTGAACCCCGACATCAAGATCATCGCGCCCTGGCGCGACTGGGCGTTCAAGAGCCGCACGCAGCTTCTCGAATTCGCCGAGCAGCATCAGATCCCGGTCGCCAAGGACAAGAAGGGCGAAGCGCCGTTCTCTGTTGACGCGAATCTGCTGCACTCGTCCTCCGAGGGCAAGGTGCTGGAGGACCCGGCCGTCGCGGCGCCGGAATATGTGCATATGCGCACGATCTCGCCGGAAGCCGCCCCCGACGAGGCGACGACGATCACCGTCGGCTTCGAGAAGGGTGACGCCGTGTCGATCAACGGCGTGACGATGTCGCCGGCCACTCTGCTTGCGACGCTCAACACCTATGGCCGTGACAACGGTATCGGCCGCCTCGACCTCGTCGAGAACCGCTTCGTCGGGATGAAGTCGCGCGGCGTCTACGAGACGCCCGGCGGCACGATCCTGCTCGCCGCACACCGCGCGATCGAGAGCCTCACGCTCGACCGCGGCGCGGCGCATCTCAAGGACGAACTGATGCCGCGCTATGCGGAGCTCATCTATTACGGCTTCTGGTTCTCGCCGGAGCGCGAGATGCTGCAGGCGGCGATCGACCGGAGCCAGGAACATGTCGAGGGCGAGGTCACGCTGAAGCTCTACAAGGGCAACGTCATGGTCATCGGCCGGCAGAGCGACAAGTCGCTCTATTCCGACAAGCTGGTCACCTTCGAGGACGACCAGGGCGCCTATGACCAGAAGGACGCGGCCGGCTTCATCAAGCTCAACGCGTTGCGCCTCAGGACGCTTGCCGCCCGCAACCGCGGCTGACCGTTTCGCCGTTGCCTATCGAAGGCCCGCTGCCGGAGACGGTGGCGGGCCTTTTCGTGCTTCGGCCCTGTTCGCCGGCGCGACGGCTGGCGCTATTTCCCGGGCTGCGCGGCAAGCGCCGTTTCGCGCGCGCAGGCCGCGCGGTACCAGACGTAGGAGAGGATGGCGATCAGGCCCATCGCCGGAATGACGGTGCCGAAGGCGAAGAGCGGCAGGCCGATCGCGGCCGCGGCGATGCCGGCGACGAAACCGGCCCCCATCTGGATGAAGCCCATCAGCGCCGAGGCGGAGCCGGCGATGTGCGGGAAGGGTTCCATTGCCGCGGTCATCATGTAGGGCATGACGAAGGCGATGCCGAAGGCATAGAGGCCGACCGGCGCCATCACCGAGAGGAATGTCGGATCGAGGATGTGCGAGGCGAGCGCGATCAGGACGCTCGCGACGCCGATGAAACAAAGGCCGGGCAGGACGATGCCGGCGGGCGTCATCACGCGCATGAGAAGGCGGACGGCGACCGTTCCGGCGAAGAAGAATCCCGACTGCATCAGCATGCCGACGCCGAACTCGGTCGGCGTGAGGCCGACCTTGCCGATCAGCACGAAGGGCAGGATCGTCGCCTGGCCATAAAGCGCACCGACCGCGCCCGCCATGACGAGCGTGGACGACAGGAAGCGGCCATTTGTCAGAAGCGACGCATAGGCCGCGAAGATCGGGCCGATATGGCCCTTGCGCCGGTCCGGCACGGTCGTCTCGGCCATGAAGACGGCGACGGCGGCACAGGCGATCAGCGCGAAGCCGACCATCAGCAGGAAGATCGACTGCCAGCCGAACAACCCGAGCGCTATGCCGCCGAGCGTCGGCGAGAGGGCGGGGCCGATCGCGAGCATCATGCCGATCATGTTCATGATGCGCGCCGCCGTCGTGCCGGTGAACTGGTCGCGCACCAGCGCCCGGGCAACCGTCATGCCGACCGAGGCGCCGATGCCCTGCACGAGGCGGCCGGCGAGCAGGACGCTCACCGAGGGCGCGAAGGCCGCCATGAGGCTGCCCGTCAGGTAGATCGCCATGAAGAGCATGGTGGTCGGCCGGCGGCCGAGCACGTCGGAGAGTGTCCCGGAGACCAGCTGCGACAGGGCGAATCCGGCGAAATAGAGCGAGAGCGTCAGCTTGATGGCGGATTCGCTCGACGAAAAGGCGTGGACGAGTTCCGGCATGGCCGGGGTATAGAGCGCCATCGATACGGGGCCAAGCGCGACCAGGAAGGCGCCGATGATGCTCGTGCGGCGCTCGCTCATCACCGGCGATGTCACCGCGCCGCCTCCTTTGCGGCGGACAGCGCCGTCTGGTCTTCCTCGATCGCGCGGAGATTTTCCCGCATCCGCCTGAGCTGCTCGCGCATCGCGGACTTGTCGTCTTCGGCGAGGCCGGCCGTCACCTGTCCCATGAGGTCAAGCTGTTCGACGCGGATCTCGGCAATCAGTCCGTTCGCGGTTTCCGTCGTAAAGATCTGCCTGGCCCGGCCGTCGGCCGGATCGGCGCGGCGCTCGATGAAGCCGAGGCTCTGCAGGCGGTCGAGATAGGCCGACAGCGTCATCGGCTCGATGCCCATGCGGTGCGCGATGTCGAGCTGCCGGCTGCCTTCGAGCGCGGCCACATGCACGAGCGCCCGGGCCTCGCCGGGCGTCAGGCCAAGGCCCGCCCGGGCGATGCGCCGCTCGAAGGCACCCCTCAGCATGCGCGACACGTCGATGATGAGAAAGCCGAGGGAATCGGGGTCGGGTCGCAGGGACATGACGGCACCATGGGTTCTATATGCTAAGCCGTGCTTACTATTTTCGTCGTCGGCTCACAAGGTGCCCGATGGCGTCGCGGCGCATGCCTGCGTTGCAAAAAGGCGATGGCCGCCGCGGGGGGGGGAATGCCGGGCCTTGACGAAAGCCCGCGACGCACGGCCTATGGGCACCAAACGGGGTCATCCATGTCAGGTACCATGCTCTTCGGCGCGTTCGCCGCCGCTCTTCTTTATGTCCTTATTCCAGGCCCCGCCTTTCTCGCGCTGCTCGGCATCGGCGCCGGCCAGGGGCGGAAGGCGGGCGCGCTTTTCATGGGCGGGCATCTCGCCGGCGACCTGTTGTGGTCGTCGCTGGCGCTTGTGGCGATCGTCGGCGCCAAGACCATCGGCACGACGGTCTTCGACGTGCTCGGCCTTCTGTGCGGCTTCTACCTCGCCTGGATCGGCTGGACGGCGCTCAGGGCCAGGCCGCGTGCCGACGGTGCCGCGGTGCTGACGGTCGAGCGGCCGCTCCGGCGCGGGCTGATCTTCGGGCTTACCAATCCGAAAGGCTATCCGGTGGCGCTCGCCACCTTCACGGCGCTGCTTGCGAGCTCGTCCAACGCGCTGGATTTCGGGGCGCTGCCGCTGCTGCTCGGCGTGTCCTTCTTCGGCTTCCTGCTGGCCGACGTGATCCTGATCGCCATCATCGGCGCAGCCGTCGTGCGCCGCTTCTATCGCCGGCACGAGCTTGCAATCGTGCGCCTGTCCGGGCTGCTCTTCATGGGTTTTGCCGTGCAGGCGGTCTGGCATGCGGCGCCGGGCCTGCTCGGCTGGCGCAAGCCGTAAGTCAAGCGGCGGCGGGAAAGCGGATCTCGACGCGCAGGCCGCAGCCGCCCGTGGCCGTCTCGAGCGCCATCCGTGCACCGAAGAGCCCGGCGATTTCCTCCACGATGGGCAGTCCGAGGCCCATGCCCGGCGCGTCGCGGTGGCCGCCGCGCGAAAAACGCTGCCGGACGACACTGCGCTGGTCCGCCGGGATGCCTGGCCCGTCGTCCTCGACCGCCAGCAGCACGCCGTCGCCGCCGGCGGCGACGCTGACCGTCACCTCGGCGCCCCGGCCGGCATAGGCGATGGCGTTCTCGATCAGGTTGCGCAGCAGTTCGCCGATGAGCAGCGGCTCCGCCAGCACCAGCGCCGAGCGATCGCCCTCGTAGCCGAGATCGATGCCGGCCTCGCCGGCCGCCGGCACCCGGTCGCCGGTCAGGTCCTGGGCGAGGGCTGCGAGATCGACAGGCGACAGGTTCTGCGGCTCGCTGGAACCGGCCGCATCGATCTTCGCCATCAGCAGGAGCTGGGCGAGGATGCGTTCCGCGTGGGCGACGGCGGCATCGCCCTTCGCGGCCGCCGCCTGCGCCTCCTCGAGCGTGGCGGCGCGGGCGGCGAGCGCGAGCTGGGTCCGGATGATGGCGAGCGGCGTGCGCAGCTGGTGGCTGGCATTGCCGGAAAAATGGCGCAGTGCGTCGAGCGCCGACTGCAGCCGCACCATGAAGGAGTTGAAGCGGTCGACGAGTCCCTGAACCTCGCGCGGCACCCGCTGCTCGATCCGCCTGAGGTCGTCCGGACTGCGTTCCGCGATGGCGTCGCTCAGCCGGTAGAGCGGCCGGAGCGACACGGTAACGGCGATCCAGACGATCGCCGCGGCGCCGCCGATCATCATGGCGAGGCGGACGGCGGAGCGCAGCAGGATCGCCTGGGCGAGCTGCCGGCGGGCGATGGTGGTTTCGGCGACCGTCACGACGAAGGGCACCGAATTGACGCCGGTCGAGGCCGAGCGGAGCAGCACCGCCACCCGGATCGGCTCGCCGCGGAAGGTCGCGTCCCGGTAGGCGGTCGGCTGGCCCTGCGTGTCGGCGATCGTCGGCAGGGTCTGGTAGCCGGTGATGAAGCTGCCCGGCGGGCCGTCGACCCGGTAGAACACCCGGTCCTGCGCGGCCGATGTCAGCATTTCCAGCGCGACATAGGGAATGTCGACCTCCAGGCTGCCGTTCTCGCTGACGACGACGCGCTCGGCGATCGCCAGCGCCGAGCCCGCGAGCACGCGGTCCGACACGGTGTTGGCCGTCTTCACCGCCTCGCGATAGGTGTCGAAGAGGGCGAGCACGCCGATCACGGCGGTCGAGACGAGGAGCCAGAGGAGGAGCCGCCGCCGCAGCGACGAGGCGGGAGAGATCATCCGGCGACCACCACCTTGTCGAGATAGTAGCCGATGCCGCGGGCGGTGCGCACGGTGAGCCCGTGCGGCGCGAGGCGTTTCCTGAGCCGGCTCACATATTGCTCGATCGCATTGGCGGAGAGGTCGTCGTCGAAGGCGGCGAGCGACTGCATGATCGCCTCCTTCGAGACGACCTTGCCGGCCCTGAGGAACAGGATCTCCAGCAGGCCGAGTTCGCGGGCGGGAATGTCGAGCGGCACGCCGTCGGCCGAGAAGGTGCGCGACGTGAGATCGAGATCGACGCCGCCGAAGCTGACGGCGGAGGATCTGAGCCCCGCCTGGCGGCGCAGCAGCATGCGCACCCGCGCCTCGAATTCGGAAATGTCGAAGGGCTTGATCATGTAGTCGTCGGCACCGAGGTCGAGCCCCCTGACCTTTTCCTCCGGTGTGCCGCGCGCGGTCAGGATGAGGACGGCCGCGCGGTTCTGCCGGGCACGCATGGCGCGCAGCACCTCCAGCCCGTCCATCTCCGGCAGCGTCAGGTCGAGGATCACGAGGTCGAAGCTCTCCGTCGCCGTCACGGCGTCGGCCGAGGTGCCGTCATGCACCACGTCCACCGCGTGCCCGGTGCCGCGCAGGATGGCGGACAGGCCATCGGCAAGCGCGTCGTTGTCTTCGACCAACAGGATCCGCATTCGTTGTTCTCCCCCCGCGGAGCTTAGCGGCGCGCCGCGCACTTGTGAACGGTGGCCGGCTCGGGCAATCTTGCCTGCATGCGCATTTTCCCCGTCTTCGCCCTGCTTCTTTCGACGGCCCTTCCGGCCGTCGCCGAGCCGACCTTTTATCCGGCCCACTCGGGCGACCGGTCGGCGCAGGTTCTCGTCGTCTATTCGTCGCTCGACGAGCCGCTCGCCCGCCCGATGATCGAGGGTTTCCAGGTGGCCAATCCCGACGTCGCGGTGCGCTACGAGGAGATGCTGACGGGCGAGGTGCACGACAGGATCGTGCGGGAGACGGATGCGGGAGAGAAGACCGCCGACTTCGCCTTTTCGTCCGCCATGGACCTGCAGGTCAAGCTCAGCAACGACGGCTACGCGCAGCGCAGCGACCTGCCGATGAGCGAGCGCTGGCCGCAATGGGCGAACTGGCGCAACACCGCCTATGCGCTCACCTTCGAGCCCGCCGTCTTCGTCTATCACAAGCCGAGCTTCAAGGACCGCACGCCTCCCGCGTCGCGGGCGGAATTCGTCGACTACCTGAAACGGCAGGGCGAAGCGGTCTACGGCCGGATCGGTACCTACGACATAGAGCGTTCGGGCGTCGGATTTCTCTTCATGGCGCGCGACCAGGAGCAGTTCGGCGACATCTGGACGGTGATCCGGGCGATGGGCGCGGCGGGCGTCAAGCTCTATTCGACGAGTTCCGCAATCCTCGAGCGCGTCGCCGACGGGCGCTTCGTGCTCGGCTACAACATTCTCGGCTCCTACGCCGCCGACTGGGCGTCGCGCCATCCGGATGTCGGCATCGTGCTGCCGAAGGACTATACCGTCGTCATGTCACGCATCGGTCTCGTGCCGCAGGCGGCCGCGTCGCCCGACCTCGGCCGGCGCTACCTTTCCTTCTTCATGTCGAAGGAGGGACAGACGATCATGGCGCGGGAGCTGCAGATCGCCGCCGTCTCGCCGGAGGTGGCCGGCGACAACACGGCCAACACCATGCGCGAGATGCTCGGCGCCCAGCTCAAGCCCGTGCCGGTCAGTCCCGGGCTGATGGTCTATCTCGACCAGGTGAAGCGCGCCCGGCTGATCGCGCGCTGGAACGAGGTGCTGCGCACGCAGTAGCGGCCGAAAACGGTCCGGCGGCCACGACATGCCTCGACAAGCGCTCAGGCTGGCGTACGATGTCAGGTAGATGTCAGCTTCTTGTGTTGGCTTAGGGTTCTTCGGTGTCCGTGGAGGCGGGTGGCCGGAGATCCGGGAGGAGTGAGCCAAGGCCCCGATCCGCAATCGCTGCGGACGTCGTGTGCGTTGAACCGGTCCTCCCTCCCCAGATTGAGCAATGTGCGGCACGAAGAGGCCGCCTGACGGAGGACACTATCTTGAGACAGTTTTTCCTGGCATCCATTCTCGCCGGCGCCATGGCGCTGCCGGCGCTTGCCGCCGACTACACGATCATCGCGCCTGCAGGCCCCGGCGGCGGCTGGGACCAGACGGCCCGTTCGCTGCAGACCGTGCTGCAGGACGAGGGCATTTCCGGCAGCGTGCAGGTGGTCAACGTCCCGGGTGCCGGCGGCACGATCGGCCTTGCCCAGTTCACCAGCCAGAATTCCGGCAATCCCAACGCGCTCATCGTCGGCGGCTATGTCATGGTCGGCGCGATCCTCACCAACAAGTCGCCGGTGACGCTCGACGACGTCACGCCGATCGCGCGCCTGACCGGCGAATATGAAGCGATCGTCGTGCCGGCCGAGTCGCCGATCAAGGACATGGCCGGTCTCATCGAGGCACTGAAGGCCGATCCGGGCGCTGTCTCCTGGGCGGGCGGCTCGGCAGGCGGTACCGACCATATTGCAGCCGGCCTGATCGCCAAGGCGGCCGGTGTCGACCCGACGAAGATCAACTACGTCGCGTTCTCGGGCGGCGGCGAGGCGCTGGCCGCCATCCTCGGCAACCAGGTGACCGCCGGCATTTCCGGCTACGGCGAGTTCGAGGCGCAGGTGAAGGCCGGCACGCTCCGCCTCATCGCGATTTCGAGCGCCGAGCGGATCGACGGCGTCGACGCCCCGACCATCAAGGAAAGCGGCCTCGACGTCGTCGTCGAGAACTGGCGGATGATCGCGGCGGCACCGGGCATCACGGACGAGCAGAAGGCGCAGATCAACGCCGACATCGAGAAGCTCGCGAATTCCGACGCCTGGAAAGCGGTCCTGAAGACGAAGGGCTGGCAGAACACCTATCTCGCCGGTGACGCGTTCAAGGAGCAGCTCGCCAAGGACGTCGCCTCGACCCAGGCCATTCTCAAGGAAATCGGACTCGTCCAATGAGCGAGGTCACCCCTCATGCCGACAAGCGCCGCCCCGACAGGGCGGCGCTCATCATCGCCCCGGTACTCTTCGTGCTCGCCGCCGTGATCTGGTGGGATGCCTCGCGCCTCTCGGCGATGAGCAACTATGCCCGGATCGGTCCGGCCACCGTGCCGCACGCCGTTGCCATCGGCCTCGCGCTGCTGGCCGTCTGGACCGCGTTCGAAGCCTGGCGCAGCGACTTTCCGGAGCGCGAACCGATCGAGGTGAGCCCGGTCGTCTTCATCGTCGCCGGCCTTGCGGGGCAGATGCTGCTCCTGAAGACGGCGGGCTTCTCGATCGCCACCGGCGTGCTCTTTGCCCTGACCGCCTTCGGTTTCGGCAAGCGCAAGCTCTGGATATCGCTGCCGCTCGGCATTGCCTTCAGCTTCGCCGTCTGGATCATCTTCGGCCGCCTGCTGCAGCTTTCGCTGCCTGCCGGGCCGCTCGAGCACCTGTTCTTCTGAGGGCGTGACCGATGGGAACCTTTGACTTCCTGCTGCAGGGGCTTGCCATCGCGGCGCAGCCGATCAACCTGCTCTACGCGCTGATCGGCGTGACGCTCGGGACCGCCGTCGGCGTCCTTCCGGGCATCGGCCCGGCGCTCACCGTGGCGCTTCTCCTGCCCGTCACGTACAAGCTCGACCCGGCCGGGTCGCTCATCATGTTCGCCGGCATCTATTACGGCGGCATGTATGGCGGTTCGACCACGTCCATCCTGCTCAACACGCCGGGCGAGAGCGCCTCGGTCGTCACCGCGCTCGAGGGCAACAAGATGGCGCGCGCCGGACGCGGCGGCCCGGCCCTCGCCACGGCGGCGATCGGCTCCTTCGTCGCCGGCCTCATCGCCACGCTCTGTCTCGCCTTCATCGCGCCCTTCGTCGTGAAATTCGCGCTCTCCTTCGGCCCGCGCGAATATTTCGCCCTGATGGTGCTCGCCTTCGTCACCGTTTCGGCGGCCTTCGGCGATTCGACGCTGCGCGGGCTGACGGCGCTTTTCGTCGGCCTCGCGCTCGCCGTCATCGGCATCGACCAGCAGACCGGCCAGGCGCGGCTGTCCTTCGGCATTCCGGATCTTCTCGACGGCATCGAGGTGACGACGCTCGCCGTCGCCATGTTCGCGATCGGCGAGACGCTCTATGTGGCCTCGCAGGGCGACCGCGTGCCCGACAAGGTGGAGGCCGTCAAGGGGTCCGTCTGGATGAGCGCCGAGGACTGGGCGCGCTCGTGGAAGCCTTGGCTGCGCGGCACCTTCATCGGCTTCCCGATCGGCGCGATGCCGGCCGGCGGCGCCGACATCGCGAGCTTCCTGTCCTATTCGACGGAGAAGCAGTTCTCCAAACATGCCGACGAGTTCGGCAAGGGTGCCATCGAGGGCGTGGCGGGTCCGGAGGCCGCGAACAACGCGTCGGCCGCCGGCACGCTGGTGCCGCTGCTGTCGCTCGGCCTGCCGACGACCGCGACGGCGGCGATCATGCTCGCCGGTTTCCAGCAATACGGATTGCAGCCCGGCCCGCTGCTCTTCGCGACGAACCCGCAGCTCGTCTGGGGCCTGATCGCCAGCCTGCTCATCGCCAATTTCATGCTGCTGGTGCTGAACCTGCCGCTGATCGGGCTCTGGGTGAAGCTGCTGACTATACCGAAGCCGTGGCTCTATGCCGGTATCCTGCTCTTCGCGACGCTCGGCACGATCGGCGCCAATCCGTCGGTCTTCGAGCTCGGCATGCTGCTCGTCTTCGGCCTGCTCGGCTTTGCCATGCGCATCTTCGGCTATCCGATCGCGCCGGTCGTCGTCGGGCTCATCCTCGGTCCGATGGCGGAGCAGCAGCTGCGCCGTGCGCTTGCCATCAGCCAGGGCGACGTCACCGCGCTCTTCCTGTCGCCGATCGCGGCGGTGCTCTTCGCGCTTGCCGTCATCGCCGTCGTCGTGCCGCTCATTCTCCGGGCGCGGGGCCGCGGCGAGGTGCTTTCACAGTTCGCCGCAAACGAAGACTGAGGTCCTCCCGAGACTCCTGTGAAAGCACGGCAGGCCGGAAACGGACGTTTCCGGCCTGCACCATTTGCATGGCTGGGCTGAATTTCCGTCCCTTGTTCTTCGGTCCCGCAAGCCTCATCTTCCTGCTTGTAAGCTAAACAAGAAAGCGAGCAAGCAAATGTCCACCCTCCGCAATTCCTTCAGCCAGGGTTTCCTCGGCCGGGCCTTCGCCGTACTGAGCGCTGCAAATGCAGCCGCCGCGGCTGTCGAAGGCCGTCGCCGCCCGAAGGATCGCGACCTGAAGACCCTCGGCATCGATCCGGCAGACTTCCCGCGCGTCTAACGACGCCGGCGCACGGTGGCCCCGGATCGGGGCACGTGCAGACGAAGCACGCTGTCGCAGGCAAGAATTCAAAAAAATAAGGCCCGCTGGTCGCAAGACCGACGGGCCTTCTGTCTTTTCATGCTGCCTTTGCCGGTCCGGCGGCGGACGCCCGGCCGCCGCACGGCAGCCGGGCAATGCCGTCAGACGTTCTCCGCCACGCGTTCCGGCTCATGGAGCGGCGCGTTTTCCAGTTCCTTGCGGTTGTAGCGGATCGAGGACCACAACGAGATGCCGATCAGCCCCGCACCGCCGAGACCGGTGACGACTTCCGGAATATGCACGAGCGTCTGGCAGTACATGATGACCGAAAGGATCAGGATGGCGTAGAAGGCGCCGTGCTCAAGGTAGCGGTATTCGGCGAGCGTGCCCTTGTCGACGAGCATGATCGTCATCGAGCGCACATACATGGCGCCGATGCCGAGGCCGATCGCGATGACGAAGAGGTTCTGCGTCAGGGCGAAGGCGCCGATGACGCCGTCGAAGGAAAAGCTGGCGTCGAGCACTTCGAGATAGATGAAGGCGCCGAGGCCGCCCTTCGCCGCAGCGCTCATCGACTGTTCCGAGGCGTCGAGCAGGCCGCCGATCACCTCGACCGCCAGGAAGGTCAGCAGGCCGTAGATCGCCGAATAGACGAAGGCGTCGGCTTCCGCGCCCTCGAGCAGGTTCGAGAAGAGCAGGATCAGGGCAAGGACGAAGGCGATTTCGACGCCCTTGATCGTGGCGAAGCGCGCCATGTGCTTCTCGAGGACGACGATCCAGTGCACGTCCTTCTCGTGATTGAAGAAGTAGGTGAGGCCGACCATCATCAGGAAGGTGCCGCCAAAGGCGGCGATCGGCAGATGCGCCTCGTTCATGATGCGCGCATATTCACCCGGTTCCCGCGCCGCGAGGATGATCGCCTCGATCGGGCCGATGTTCGCCGCGATGACGACGATCAGCAACGGGAAGACGATGCGCATGCCGAAGACGGCGATGACGATGCCCCAGGTCAGGAAGCGGTGCTGCCAGACCGGCGTCATGTCCTTGAGCTTGTTGGCGTTGACGATGGCGTTGTCAAAGGAGAGCGAGATCTCCAGCACCGCAAGCACGGCGCAGATGAAGAACACCGTCGCGGTTCCCGACAGCGTTCCGGTCGATTGCCAGCCGAGCCAGGCGCCGAGCACCAGGCCGGCGATCGTGACGATATAGGCCCATTTGAAATAGCTGTTTGCGGGCTTTGCTGCGGGGCTGCTCATGGGCGCACCGCCTTGCCGCCGCGGGCGATCCGGAGAGGGGAGGCAGGGCGAAAGCGCGTGCCGCAAAGGGCATGCGGGTCAGGCATGGTCAGGATTGTCATGTTTTTCGAATCCGCCGGCTCAATCTGCTGGCGGTACCGACATCACGAGAGCGCCGTAAACTCTCGCCAGAGGGGCCCGGCACCAAAGTTCATCCGCGGCGCGCGATGTCCAGGGGCCGCGGAATCCCGACGTTGTCACCGATGTTCGGACGTTCGTCAAGTGCCTCGTCCGCCGCCGGCGCGTCTCAATCGATTTAGACGGCCGACCGGAAATTTCCGTGGCGGTCGCGAAGGCCGTACACATCCCGTGGCGCCGTGCCTATATAGTCGGACCATCGCGATTTGCAGCACAGGAAGAACCCATGACAGCCAGCCTGCCGATTGATCCCGCCCTCGTCGAATGGACCGGCCTCAACGGCCTGCCGCGCTTCGACCTGGTCAAGGACGACGCGTTCGCCGCCGCCTTCGACGCCGCTCTTGCGGCGCACGAGGCGGAGATCGAGTCGATCGCGAACAATCCGGAGGCGCCGACGTTCGAGAACACGGTCACGGCGCTCGAAATCGCCGGCGACGAACTCTCGCGCGTCTCGGCGCTGTTCTGGAGCCGGGCGGGGGCGAACACCAACGACACGATCCAGGCGCTCGAGCGCGCGATCGCGCCGAAGATGTCACGGCACTATTCGAAGATCGGCACCAATCCGACGCTTTTCGCCAGGGTCGATGCCCTCTGGGAGGGGCGTGCGGCACTGTCGCTCTCGCTCGAGCAGACGCGCGTGCTGGAGCGGCACTGGAAGGGCTTCGTGAAATCCGGCGCCAAGCTGGAAAAGCCGGAGCAGGAGCGGCTTGCGGCGATCAACGAAACGCTCGCGGGCCTCGGCGCGAGATTCGGCCAGAACGTGCTCGCCGACGAGAAGGCCTGGTCGCTGATGCTGGACGAAGGCGAGGCGCTGGCCGGCCTGCCGGATTTCCTGCGCGACGCCATGGCGGCCGCAGCGCGCGAGCGCGGGCAGGAGGGCAGGTTCGCGGTGACGCTGTCGCGCTCGATCATCGAGCCCTTCCTGGCGTTTTCCGAGAACCGGGACCTTCGCGAACAGGCCTTCCGCGCCTGGGTCGCGCGCGGCGAGACCGAGGGTGAGACCGACAATCGGCAGATCGTCAAGGAGACGCTGGCGCTGCGCGCCGAGAAGGCGAAGCTGCTCGGCTACGACAATTTCGCGGCCCTGAAGCTCGACAACACGATGGCGAAGACGCCCGGGGCCGTGAACGGCCTGCTGATGCAGGTCTGGGAAAAGGCGGTCGCGCGGGCGCGCGAGGAGGAGCAGGAGCTTGCGGCGCTCGTCGCGAGCGAGCGCCGCAACCATGACGTCATGCCCTGGGACTGGCGGCACTATGCCGAAAAGCTGCGGGCGCGGACGTTCAATTTCTCGGAAGCCGAGCTCAAGCCCTATCTGCAGCTCGAAAAGATCATCGACGCCTGCTTCGACGTGGCCGGGCGGCTGTTCGGCATCCGGGCGATCGAGAAGACGGGCCTGCCGGTCTACCATCCCGACGTGCGCGTCTTCGAGATCCGCGACCGCGACGACCGGCTGGTCGCCATGTTCCTCGGCGATTATTTCGCCCGGTCCTCCAAGCGGTCCGGCGCCTGGATGAGCTCCTACCAGAGCCAGCACCGGCTGCCGCTGAAGAACGGCACGGTCGGCGAGATCCCGATCATCTACAACATCTGCAACTTCGCGAAGCCCGCGCAAGGCAAGCCGGCGCTGCTGTCGCTCGACGATGCCCGCACGCTCTTCCACGAGTTCGGCCATGCGCTGCACGGCATGCTGTCGGACGTCACCTATCCCTCGGTGTCGGGAACGGGCGTGTCGCGCGATTTCGTGGAACTGCCCTCGCAGCTCTACGAGCACTGGCTGACCGTCCCGGAAATCCTGACGCGCTACGCGGTGCACTACGAGACCGGCGCGCCGATGCCGCAGGCGCTGCTCGACAAGGTACTCGCGGCGCGGACTTTCAATTCCGGCTTCGCGACGGTGGAGTTCACCGCGTCGGCCCTGGTCGACATGGCCTTCCACACCCGCGACGCCGTCGAGGATCCGATGGCGGTGCAGGCGGAGGTGCTGGCGGACATCGGCTTGCCGGCGTCGATCGTCATGCGCCACGCGACGCCGCATTTCCAGCATGTGTTCTCCGGCGACGGCTATTCGGCGGGTTACTATTCCTACATGTGGTCGGAAGTGCTCGACGCCGATGCCTTCGCCGCCTTCACCGAAACGGGCGACGCCTTCGATCCCGGCATGGCCGCCCGGCTCAAGACCTATATCTATTCCGTCGGCGGTTCCGTTGATCCGGAGGAGGCCTACAAGGCGTTCCGGGGCAAGATGCCGTCGCCGGAGGCGATGCTCGTCAAGAAGGGTCTTGCCGCCTGAGTCACGGTCGCGGCCGACGCAGGCTTGTCATCGAGGCGCGCTAAGCATGCCGGAGGGTTCCGCTCGCGGGCCCCTTTCGCAATTGCGTAAAACAATGTATGAGCGCGCCAAACACAAGCGGCGCCCCTCCCGAAATCCACGCGCCCCGAACCTCAGAGATCAGACATGTCCATTCGCAACATCGCGATTATCGCGCACGTCGACCATGGCAAGACCACGCTCGTCGACGAACTTTTGAAGCAGTCCGGCTCGTTCCGCGAGAACCAGCGCGTCGCCGAGCGCGTGATGGACTCCAACGACCTCGAGAAGGAACGCGGCATCACCATCCTCGCCAAGGCGACCTCGGTCGAGTGGAAAGGCAACCGCATCAACATCGTCGATACGCCCGGCCACGCCGACTTCGGCGGCGAGGTGGAGCGCATCCTCTCGATGGTGGACGGCGCGATCGTGCTCGTCGACTCGTCCGAAGGCCCGATGCCGCAGACCAAGTTCGTCGTCGGCAAGGCGCTCAAGGTCGGCCTGAAGCCGATCGTCGCGATCAACAAGATCGACCGCCCGGACGGCCGCCACGAGGAAGTGCTGAACGAGGTGTTCGACCTCTTCGCCAATCTCGACGCCACCGACGAGCAGCTCGACTTCCCGATCCTCTACGGCTCCGGCCGCAACGGCTGGATGAACGTCAACCCGGAAGGTCCGCAGGACGAAGGCATGGCGCCGCTGCTCGATCTCGTGCTGAAGCACGTGCCGGAGCCGACGGTTGCCGAAGGCCCGTTCCGCATGATCGGCACGATCCTCGAAGCCAACCCCTTCCTCGGCCGCATCATCACCGGCCGCATCCATTCCGGCTCGATCAAGCCGAACCAGTCGGTCAAGGTCATCGGCCAGGACGGCAAGCTGATCGAGAACGGGCGCATCTCCAAGATCCTCGCCTTCCGCGGCATCGAACGCACGGCGATCGAGGAGGCCCACGCGGGTGACATCGTCGCCATCGCCGGCCTCACCAAGGGCACGGTCGCCGACACGTTCTGCGATCCCTCGGTCACCGAAGCCATGAAGGCGCAGCCGATCGACCCGCCGACCGTCACCATGTCCTTCATCGTGAACGACAGCCCGCTCGCCGGCACCGAAGGCGACAAGGTGACGAGCCGCGTCATCCGCGACCGTCTGTTCAAGGAAGCCGAGGGCAACGTTGCGCTGAAGATCGAGGAATCGGGCGACAAGGATTCGTTCTTCGTCTCCGGCCGCGGCGAATTGCAGCTTGCCGTTCTGATCGAGACCATGCGCCGCGAAGGCTTCGAGCTTGCCGTGTCGCGTCCGCGCGTCGTGATGCACAAGGACGAGGCGACCGGCCAGATGCTCGAGCCGATCGAGGAAGTCGTCATCGACGTCGACGAGGAGCATTCCGGCGTCGTCGTTCAGAAGATGTCCGAACGCAAGGCCGAGATGGTCGAGCTCCGCCCGTCCGGCGGCAACCGCGTCCGCCTCGTCTTCTTCGCACCGACCCGCGGTCTCATCGGCTACCAGTCGGAACTCCTGACCGACACGCGGGGCACGGCGATCATGAACCGCCTGTTCCACGACTACCAGCCCTACAAGGGCGAGATCGGCGGCCGGGTCAACGGCGTGCTGCTCTCCAACGAATCCGGCGAAGCCGTTGCCTATGCGCTCTTCAACCTGGAAGACCGCGGCCCGATGGTGATCGATGCCGGCGAGAAGGTCTATGCCGGCATGATCGTCGGCATCCACACGCGCGACAACGACCTCGAGGTGAACGTGCTCAAGGGCAAGAAGCTCACCAACATCCGCGCCGCCGGCAAGGACGAAGCCGTGCGCCTGACGCCGCCGATCAAGATGACGCTCGAACGTGCGCTGTCCTGGATCCAGGACGACGAGCTCGTGGAAGTGACGCCGAAATCGATCCGTCTGCGCAAGCTCTACCTCGATCCGAACGACCGCAAGCGATTCGAGAAGCAGCGCTCGGCCGGCGCCGCCTGACCACGCACAACACCGATATTTTCCGTCAAAGCCCCGGCCGAATTCGACCGGGGCTTTTTCGTGTGTGCCGCCGCGATACGGCTTGTCGCAAAAGTTAAAAAAGCGTTAACTGGTCCTGACTTCGCGGCAAACTTGCCTGTGGGCAAGCCGAATCGCCGGTTCGGCCGGGATTCTCGCGGAGTCGGTGCCGGGTTAGAGTCATTTCGATGAAAACACTATCGATCGACGTGCGGCGGGCCGAGCCGCAGGACGCCAGGGCGATCTCCGAGACGCATCGGATGTCGTGGTTGCACGCCTATGGCGGCATCATTCCGCACAAGCCGCTGATCCGCATGGTGGACCGGCGCGGCGAGACCTGGTGGCGCAAGGCGACCCGCGGGCCGGCAACCCTGCTCGTGCTCGATGTCGCCGGAACCATAGCCGGCTATGCGACGCTCGGCCTCAACCGTGCCCGCGTCCTGCCGCAGGAAGGCGAGATCTACGAGATCTATCTCCGGCCGGAATATCAGGGGCTCGGCCTCGGACGCATGCTTTTCGGCGAAGGCCGGCGGCTCTTGAAGTCGCTCGGCTGCGAGGGGCTGATCTGCTGGTGCCTCGAGGACAGCGAGATGGCCGACCGGTTCTTCCGCTCCGCGGGCGGCATCGACGTCGCCGAGGGCATGGAGGATTTCGGCGAGAAGGAGCTGAAGAAGATCGGCTTCGTTTGGTCCTGACGCCGTCGCGGCGCGCAATATGGCCCTATTCCACCGCCTGCGGCAGCGTGCGCGACGGTTCGCCGGCGAGGGAACCACGATATCCGTGCCACTGGGGCTCGTTCAGGCCGCAAGCGAAGTCGCGGGCATCGCTGTCCGCCACCTGCCGCGCCAGCGCGTTGGCCTCCTTGTTCGCCAGGGCATCGACATAGCCGACCACGCAGCTCGCCGGATTCGCCGCGGTCGCGACGGTGGAGACGACGAGCACCTGGCCGTAGCGCGTGTCCGTGTCGCTCGTGGTTTCCGGATCGGAGACGAACCAGCGCACGATGGTCGCGACGGGGGTGCCATCCGCTGCGAGCCGCCATTCGATCCGCGGGTTGATGTGGTTGAACGGCCCGAACGTCTCGAAGGCCTCCTCGAGCCAGGGCTTGCCGATCGGCCCGTAGGCCTGGCTCTGCCGGAGGTCGCCTTCCTTGAAATAGACCGGAAGGTCGCCGTAGCCGGGGCATTTCATGCTGACGCTCGGGCCTTCGTCGCTCTCCGAGAGCGTCTCGCAGCGTTCGAGCTGGCGGTCGGTATAGACGCTGCCGTTGGCGGCGGCAGCCCCGGTGCCGGCGGCGGCCAGAAGGAGGGCGGCAGGTATCGTCAGTCGCATGGTCATCTCCCGTATCCCTTTTCGACGGCGGAGCGGGGCGATCTATTCGCGCGGGCTGCCGTGATCGCCTGCAGCGAAAGTCATGTTGCGTCGCAGCGCGTTTGGCATTACGAAGCGGCGGATTTCACCGCTCCAGGGAGAACCCATGCGTATCGATGCAGTTTCCATCGGCAAGAACCCGCCGAACGACGTCAATGTCATCGTCGAGGTGCCGGTCGGCGGCCATCCGATCAAGTACGAGATGGACAAGGATGCCGGCACGCTCGTCGTTGACCGCTTCCTCTATACCCCGATGACCTATCCGGGCAACTACGGCTTCGTCCCGCATACGCTCTCCGAGGACGGCGACCCGATCGACGTGCTGATCGCCTCGACGCGGCCGCTGGTGCCGGGCTGCGTGATCAACGTGCGTCCGATCGGCGTGCTCATGATGGAAGACAATTCCGGCAAGGACGAGAAGATCATCGCCGTTCCGTCGCCGCACCTGACCCTTCGCTACGAGAAGGTGCACGACTACAACGACCTGCCCGAGATCACGCTGAAGCAGATCGAGCATTTCTTTGAGCACTACAAGGATCTGGAGCCCGGCAAGTGGGTGAAGATCTACGGCTGGCGGGATGCCGCGACGGCGCGCCAGCTGATCGTGGACGCGGTGGAGCGCGCCAAGGCGTCGAAATAAGGCTCAGGCCTGCCCGAGCTTGTGCAGAATGTCCTCCGGGTCGCCCTCGATCCGGAGGATTTTCTTTCGCTGGGTATCGCCGCTGACGAGAGAGACCGCGCTCTTCGCGACACCGGCGGTCCTGGCGAGGAGTTCGGCGAGCGCGCGGTTGGCAAGCCCCTTTTCCGGCACGGCGCGCACGCGAACCTTCAGATGCATCGCGCCGCTTGCGTCCTGCCCGACACCGTCGATCCGGTCGTCGCCACCCTTCGGCGTCAGCCGGACGCTAAGGAGGACATGGTCCTCTCCGCGGGTGAAGGCGGCCTCCTGTCCCACGGCCGTCAGAGCCCGGCGGGCATCTGGATCAGCACGTAGAAGAGAACCTGCTGCAGGGCGAAGATGATGACCAACACGACGATCGGGGATAGATCGACGCCGCCGAAATTGGGAAGGAAACGGCGGATCGGCCGATACATCGGCTCGGTGAGCTGGTAAAGCGACCGGCCGATCGTCGCGATGAACTGGTTGTTGGAATTCACCACGTTGAATGCATAGAGCCAGGAAAATATGGCCGACGCTATCACAATGAACCAGGCGATATTCAATATGAAATTGAGAATGTTGAATATGACGACGTTCATAGGGTGCTCCATGGTTCCTGAGGCTGACATTTAGACACTGACGGGCCGTGCAGCAAGAGCGCGCCGCGGGATGGGGAGCCATCCCGTCATTTTGCTTCTCAAATGGTGAAAATCCGGACTTTCAAGCTTCCCGGAATATTGCCTTGAGGAAGGACGCCATCCAGCGGCGCAGCGCCGCGTCATAAACGAGCCGTCCGTCGAGATGCGCCCGGCCGATCTGGGCACCGGGCAGTTCGAAGCGGTGGGCGCCGCGCACGACCCAGCGGTGCATCATGGCGAGCGTCAGTTCGCCGTGGAACTGGATGCCCCAGGCATTGGCGCCGTAGCGGAAGGCCTGGTTCTCGTAGTGCTCGCCGGTCGCCAGCAGTTCGGCGCCGTCCGGCAGCGTGAAGCCCTCGCGATGGAACTGGTAGACCATGTCCGGCCAGTCCATCAGCGCGGCGCCCTGCCGGGTGGCGTTCAGCGGATACCAGCCGATCTCCGTCAGCCCGTCGACATGCGGGCCGACCAGTCCGCCGAGGTGACGCACCAGCATCTGGGCGCCGAGACAGATGCCGAGGAAGGGCCGGTCTTCCGCAAGCGGCACGGAGAGCCAGTCGATCTCGCGGCGGACATAGTCCTCCTCGTCGTTGGCGCTCATCGGACCGCCGAACACGACCGCGCCGGCATGGTCGCCGAGCGACCGCGGCAGGGGATCGCCGAGCACCGGACGGCGGATGTCGAGCGGGAAACCCATCATCTGCAGGAGTTGCCCGACGCGGCCGGGGCTCGACGTCTCCTGATGCAGCACGATCAGGATGGGGCGCTTGCGCGCCGTCGTTGCGGGGATCTGGAGCATGGCGTCAGGCGTCCTGGTTCTCCTCGCTCCCCCCGGTTTCGGCCATCCTCCCCGCCACTTCCTGGCGTTTCATGATGCGTTCGCGTCCGGAGACGCCGAGCAGGTCGGCGATCCGCCAGATCGCATGGTCCTCCATCTCGCTGCGCTCGCCGTCCGCATAGACGATCTCCCAGAGCAGCCCGACGAGATCGACCTTCTGCTCCTCGGTGAGCTGGCGCTTGAGTCCGGAGGTGAAGCGGAAGAAATCGATCGCCTCGCTTTCAGCGTCCGTTCCCGCAGCGATCAGCGCTTCGAGCTCCGAAGCCTCGAGATCATAATGTTCCTTGACGTGCTTGCGCAAGGCGGCGCGCTCCACATCGAGAACCTGGCCGTCGGCTTCCATCACCTGGATGCACAAGGCGATGACGGAAACACGCGGATCGTCGGCCGCAAAGGCCGGCTTGTGCTCGCCGGAAAGACCCGCGAGAAACTGCTGCAAACGTTCGAACATCCAAGCCCCTGGTCAACCCTCTCAGAACAATCGGAAACCGGTCGTGCCGTCCTTCCGGCTTTCGTCTTTCACGCCGGGGTCGTCGGGCAGTCCGCCGAAGAAGGGCTTGACGTCCTCGTCCGCCCCGTCCTCCTCGACCTTTGCCGCAACCTTCGGCGGAACCTTCTCTTCCGCCTTTCGTTCGACCGCCGGTTTGGCCGTGTCGCCCACCACGGGGAGGGCGACAGCGTCGGCCGCCGGTTCCTCCGCCTGCGCGTCCACGACGATCGGCTGCGGCTCCGGCCCGGCTTCCGCGACCGTCGCCTCGGGTGTCGCGGCCGCTGTCGGAACGGCGACGGGCGGCAGGGTGCGGAGGGCCTCCTCCGCGCGGGCGAGCGCGCCCTCCTCGGTCGGGCCCGCGAGCTCGTTCACCGGCATTCTCCATTCGAAGGCATCGAGCCTGCCCGTGACGGGCGAGACCGGGCGCCATTCGGTGGAGACGATGCCGTCGGCGGTCCAGGCCGGATCGCGCGGCGCCTTCAGCGCCTGGTTCATCCAGTGGCGGATGCGGCCCTGGTCGCCGGTCTCGGCATCCTCGATGTCGGCGAGCAGCAGGAAGACGCCCTCGCGCGGGCCGAGCCGCGCTGCCGCCTCGGCCTTCGACCGGGCGACGTCGAATTCGCGCGCCTCGAGCGCGGCTTCCGCGACGGCGAGCAGCGACTCGGGGTTGTTCGGGCGCAGGGCCTCCAGCTTGCGGGCACGCTTCAGCCGATCCGTCGCCGAATCGCCGCTGCGCGCCCGGACATAGAGCTTCGCCACCTCCGGATGCGGTCCGCTCTTCCAGAGCTTTTCCAGGATCGAGGCCGCCTTGCGCAGATTGTCCTCGCGCAGATAGGCCTGCGCCGCGATGAGGCCGGCCGGCACGAGGTCGCCGGAGAGCTTCAGAGCGGCGAGCGCATCGTCGCGCGCGCCCTTCGGATTGCCGTCGAGCCGGTCGGCGGCGCGTGCTGTCAGAAGCACCGCCTTCTTGCGGTCCAGGTCCTTGCGTTCGCCGGGCAGTGCCGTCTTCTTCTGGTCGACGAGACGGATCGCCTCGTCCCACTGGCTGGCCTGCGAACGGGCTTCCAGCGTCGCCTCCGCCGCCCAGGGCAGGTTCGGCGCCTTTTCGGCGGCGCGCTCGGCATATTGGCGGGCCGCCTCGTTCGCGCCGAGGCGGCGGGCCTCGAGATAGAGGCCGCGCAGGCCGAGCTCGCGGGTCTCCGGATCGTCCGCCATCAGCTCGAAGCGCTGTCGCGCCTCGTCGTGGCGCCCCTCGATCAGTGCCACCTGGGCGTCGAGAAGATGGATGAGCGGCTCCTGATCGGCGCTGAGCAGTCCCTTGGTGCGGGCATGCATCCTGCGGGCGAGCGCCGCGTCGCCGGCGCCGGCGGCGATCAGGCCGGTCGACAACGCCTGGTAGCCCCTGTCGCGCTTGCGGGCGCGGAAGTAGCGCTGCACCGCCTGCGGCGAGGTCAGCACGACGCGGACCAGCCACCAGCCGAACATCACGATCGCGACGAGCGACACGACGAGGGTGGCGGCGACCATCAGGCTCATCTCGACGCGCTGGCCCTGCCAGATCAGCGAGAGCTCGCCCGGCCGGTCGGCGAGCCAGGCGAAACCGGCGCCGAGGGCCAGGACGAGGAGGGCGAAAACGAGAATGCGGATCATGGACGGTTCCTCAGCCCTGGTTTGCGGCGGGGGCCATCGCACCCGAGACGAGCGAGCCGACCAGCGTCTCGACGGCGATCCGCCGGTCG
>NZ_JAKGBU010000020.1:7628-29050 GCF_021555155.1 Rhizobium alarense | reverse complement strand
GTCGGCCGCGGCACTGCGGCCGACCTCCGGCAGGGTGTCCCACTCGATCTGGGCACCCTTGAAGTCGCCGTTCTGCAGCTTGTTCTCGATGCGCGCCACGATCGCCTCGGGGCTGTCGCCCTCGACGCTGCCGACGGGACGGACGCGGATGGCGGAGGCGGCGCTCGACATCAGGCGGCTGACGATGCCCTGGTCTCCCTCCGGCTGGTGGACGGCCTCCAGGATGCCGTTCGCCACGTCGTCGAAGGCGCGCACGAGGTCGGCCCGGGACGGCACGCCCGTCGCCGCATCGGCCCGCAGGCCCTCGATCGACGGATCGTCCGGCGCGACGCTCGCGAAGGCGTCCAGTTCGGCGAGATAGGGGCCGCCGCGATCGATCGCCGTCTTGAGGGCGGATGCCGCCACCGCGCGCGCCATGGCAACGTCGCTGCGCGGTTCCTCGAGCTTTTCTTCCGCCGCCGCCAGCCGTTCGCCGAGGCGGGTCTCCGCGGCGCCGACACGTGCGGATGCCTTCTCGACCTCCGCACGGAGCGCCGCGACGTCGGCAGAGAGCGTCGAAATCGTGTTTTCCAGCGCCGAGAAGGCTTCGCCGGCCTCCGCGCCGCCCGCCGACTGCGATGCCGCGGCGACCCTCTGCTCGAGCGAACTCAGCCGCGACGTGATCGGGGCGAGGTCGACGGGCGCGGCTGCGCCGGAGGCGGATTCGTCCAGCCGCACCTTCAGGGCCTCGATCTCCGCGGAAAGCGCCGCGACGCCATCGCCCTCGCCGCGATCCGGGCCGGGGACGGGCAGGTAGCCGCCGTATTGCAGGGCACCGGCGCCGGCAAGCGCGATCAGCCCGCCGAGAATGGCGGCGGCGAACGCGCCGGCATTGCCGCCCCGTCGTTCGGCGGCCGGGTGGACCGGTCCGGCAGCTTCCGGCGTGCTGTCCGCACGGCCGGCATCGGCCGTCTCCGGCGGCGGCTCGGCGGGCGTTTCGGCTCCGGAAGGTTCCTCCGCTGCGCCCGTCTCCCCGCCCGTGCCGGACGGATCAGCGGCGTCGACGGTCTGCGTGTCGGTCTCCACGGCCTCGGTGCCGGCGATTTCGCCGGCCGCCGGTTCGACGACGGCCTCGTTGCTGGCCGAGGTCGGATTTGCCTCGAGGTCGATCGTTACCGGCGCTTCGTCCGGCTTCTTCCGGCGTGACGGCTTCTCGGGGTCCATGGCGGCCTCCTCGCATTCCTGTGCATCGCACCCAACGTAGACAGGGAGCGGGAGGAGGAAAAGCCCCCAGGTGCAAATTGCTGCGTCGCGCGCCGCACCGCCCGCCTCAGAGCAGGTCGAGCAGGCTCGCTTCGTCCGGCCGCGTCGATACGACGACGGAGCGGGCAAAGGCCTCAGGCACGGCGGCTGCCACATTGGCGCTCAGGCAGAGGAACAATGTGCGGGCGAAGCGGTCGAGATTGTCGGCGACGGCCGGCAGGGCGAAGAATTCGGCTGCCGACTCCCGGGAATAGAGGAGCACGGCGTCCGGCGGACGGCTGACGAGGAGGGGCTCGATCTCGGACCGGCGCGGCTTCGTCGCCTCCATGCGGTAGCCTTCCACCAGTCGAAGCGGCAGCCCGGCCTGTTCGAGGCGTGTTTCGAAGCCCGTGGCGCGGGGATCGCCGGCGATATAGAGGATCGGGTCGTTGGGCCGGCCGTAGGCCTCGCTGCGCTGGATGATCAGGTCCGCGAGGTCGCGGCCGTTTCCCTCGGGCGTCAGCACCGTGCGGAAGCCGGCGTCGGTCGCCGCCTTCGCGGTCGCCTTGCCGACGGCAAAGACGGTCGCGAGCAGGTGGCGGTCGAGCGCCGTGCCGAGCGAGGACAACGCCCGCACCGCCTCGGCGCTGGTGACGGCGATGGCCGAATAGCGTTCGGCGAGCGCCGCGCGGATCGCCGCGCTGTCGTGCAGGGGCTCGAAGAGCGGCAGCAGCACCGGCTCGTGACCGAGCTCGGCCAGCCGCCGCGCCGACCGCTCGGCCGATTCGTGCGGACGGAGCACGAGGACGCGCATGCTCACGACCAGGTCTCGAAGAACTGCGTGCCGGCCTTCCGGCGAATCGCCAAACCGGCCTGCGCGCCGAGCGCTGCGGCTTCGGCGATGCGGCCTTCCGTCTCGATGTCGTGATGGTGCGCGCCGTCGGGTGTCAGGATCATGCCGCGGAAGCGGATGCGCTCGCCGTCGATGACCGCATAACCGGCGATCGGCGTGCGGCAGGAGCCGTCGAGCGTGGCGAGGAAGCCGCGTTCGCAGGAGACCGCGTGCCGGGTCGGCGCGTGGTCGACGGCGGCGAGCAGATCGTCCATGCGCCGGTCGCCGATGCGGCTCTCGATACAGATCGCGCCCTGGGCGGGGGCGGGCGGGAAGGCCTCGGGATCGAGGAGCTCGGTCGGCACCGCGTCCATGCCGAGCCGTTTCAGGCCGGCGAAGGCGAGCAGCGTGGCATCCGCCTGTCCCTCCTCCAGCTTGCGCAGCCGCGTCTCGACCTGGCCGCGGAAGATCACGACCTCGAGGTCCGGCCGCAGCCGCCGGATCAGCGCCTGGCGGCGAAGCGAAGACGAGCCGACGACCGCGCCATGCGGCAGCTCGGCGAGCCTCGGCGCGGTGCGACCGATGAACGCATCCCGCACGTCCTCGCGCGGCAGAAAGGCGGAGAGATGCAGGCCTTCCGGCAGCCTGGTCGGCATGTCCTTCGAGGAATGCACGGCGAAATCGAGTTCGCCGGAGGAAAGCTGCGCCTCGATCTCCTCGGTGAACAGGCCCTTGCCGCCGACCAGCGCCAGCGAGCGGTCGGTGATGCGGTCACCCTTCGTCGACAGGACGACGATCTCGAACATATCCTCCGGCTGACCGTGCGCGGCCATCAGGCGGGCTCGCGTCTCGTGGGCCTGGGCCAGCGCGAGCGGGCTCCCCCGCGTGCCGATCCTGAAAGGTTTTGTTTGCATCCGCCCCTGTCCGTTGTTACCGGGAGTTCTCGTAAACGGCTTTGCTCCTCGCCGCAATTGACCACCGTGCCCCATGTCGCCTGAAACCATCATTCTCGGCATCGAAACGAGCTGCGACGAGACCGCCGCGGCGGTCGTCGCGCGCGATGCCGCCGGCCGCGGCCGCATCCTCGGCGACGTCGTGCTGAGCCAGCTCGAGGAGCACAGCGCCTATGGCGGCGTCGTGCCGGAGATCGCGGCGCGCGCCCATGTGGAAGCGCTGGACAGCCTCATTGCCGAAGCGCTGCTGCGCGCCGGCGTGGCGCTCAGGGACGTGGACGGCGTCGCCGCGACGAGCGGGCCGGGGCTGATCGGCGGGCTGATCGTCGGCCTGATGACCGGCAAGGCGATCGCCCGCGCGATCGGCAAGCCGCTCTATGCGGTCAACCATCTCGAAGGCCATGCGCTCACGGCGCGGCTGACGGACGGGCTTGCCTTTCCCTATCTGATGCTGCTCGTCTCGGGCGGACATACGCAGCTCGTGCTGGTGCGCGGCGTCGACGACTACGAGCGCTGGGGCACCACCATCGACGATGCGCTCGGCGAGGCCTTCGACAAGACGGCGAAGCTGCTGGGCTTGCCCTATCCGGGCGGTCCGGCCGTCGAGCGGGCGGCGGCAGGCGGCGATCCGGACCGGTTCGATTTTCCGCGGCCGCTCGTCGGCGCGGCGCGGCTCGACTTCTCCTTCTCGGGTCTCAAGACCGCGGTGCGCCAGGCGGCCCAGGCGATCGAGCCGCTGACCGACCGGGATGTCGCCGATATCTGTGCCTCGTTCCAGAAGGCCGTCGCCCGGACGCTGAAGGACCGGATCGGCCGTGGCCTCAAGCGGTTCCGGGAGAGCCATCGGCTTGTCGCCGATCCGGCCCTCGTCGTTGCCGGCGGCGTTGCCGCCAACCAGGTGCTGCGCCGGATGCTGCAGGAGCTGTGCGACGCAAACGGCTTTCGCTTCGTCGCGCCGCCGCTGGCGCTGTGCACCGACAATGCCGCGATGATCGCCTGGGCCGGGCTGGAGCGCATGGCGGGCGGCTTCGACCCGGATCCGCTCGCCGTCGCGCCGCGCTCGCGCTGGCCGCTCGACCGGCAGGCGGCCGCCCTTGTCGGCTCCGGCAAGCGGGGTGCCAAGGCATGAGCACCGCACCGAAGATCGTGGTGGTCGGGGCGGGAGCCTTCGGCACGGCACTGGCAAGCGTGATCGCGGCAAAGGGTGCCGACGTGACGCTGCTCGCCCGCCGCGCCGAGACGGTTTCGGAAATCGCGAATACGCGCCGCAACGACAGTGTGCTGCCGGGCATCGACCTTTCCGCCGATCTCAAGGTATCCACCGATCCTGCAGTGCTCGAGGGGGCCGGCATCGTGCTCTTCGCCATGCCGTCGCAGGCGCAGCGCGCGGCGGCTCAGGCACTTGCACCGCATCTTGCGGAGGACGCCTCCGTCGTGATCTGCGCCAAGGGCATGGAGAAGGCGAGCGGCCGGCTCCTGACCGACGCGCTCGAGGAGACCCTGCCGCGGCGGCGCATTTCGGTTCTCTCCGGCCCCGGCTTTGCCGCCGACATTGCGCGCGGCCTGCCGACGGCCATGGTGCTCGCCTCGCCCTCGGTCGAGGAGGCCTCCGTCATCGCGACGGCGCTTTCCGGGCCGAGCTTCCGCCTCTATCCGTCGGGTGACCGGATCGGCGTGCAGCTCGGGGGGGCGCTGAAGAACGTGCTGGCGATCGCCTGCGGCTTCGTCGAGGGAGCGGGACTTGGCGATTCGGCACGCGCGGCGCTCATCGCGCGGGGGCTGGCGGAACTGTCGCGCTTCGTTGCCGCCCACGGCGGCGAGGCGGCGACCGTCACGGGTCTTTCGGGGCTTGGCGACCTCGTGCTGACCGGCACCAGCCACCAGTCGCGCAACCTGCGCTTCGGCATCGCGCTCGGACGGGACGGCACCGCCGCCGGCTGGTCCGGCGACCTCGTGGAGGGCGCGCTCGCGGCGTCAGTCGCGGCGTCGGTCGCACGGCGCCTCGACATCGACATGCCGATCACGCAGGCGGTCGCGGCGATCATCGACGGCAGGATCGACGTGACGGCGGCGATCGGCGCGCTGATGTCGCGGCCGATCACCCAGGAATGACCGACGAGAATTTCACAGGATGGAAGGATAGACCATGACGCTTTACGCCTTTGTCTGCGCCGACAAGCCGGGCGCGTTGCAACTCCGACTCGATACGCGGCCGGAGCACGTCGCCCATCTCACGCGCCTCAACGAGGCGGGCAAGCTCGCCTTTGCCGGGCCGTTCCTCGGCGATGACGGCAAGCCGACCGGCAGCCTCGTCGTCGTGAAGGCCGAGACGATCGAGGAGGCGCGATCGATCGCCGAATCCGACCCCTATGCCAAGGCCGGGCTCTTTGCGAGCATCGAGGTGAAGGCCTGGACCTGGACCTTCAACAATCCGGAGGCTTGAGGGCGATGGCGCACTGGCTCTACAAATCCGAACCCGCCTCGTGGTCCTGGCAGCAGCAGAAGGACGCCGGCGAGACGGGCACCGAATGGACCGGCGTGCGCAATTATCTCGCGCGCAACAACATGCGGGCCATGAAGATCGGCGACAAGGGCTTCTTCTACCATTCGAATGACGGACTGGAGATCGTCGGCATCACGGAAGTTTGCGCGCTGTCGCATCCGGATTCGACCGCCGGAGAGGATCCGCGCTGGGACTGCGTCGACATCCGCGCCGTGTGCGACATGCCGAAGCCGGTCTCGCTGAAGGAGATCAAGGCCAATCCGAAACTCGCCGGCATGTCGCTTGTCACCTCCATGCGGCTCTCGGTACAGCCGGTGACGGTCGAGGAATGGCTGGAGGTCTGCCGCATGGGCGGGCTCGACAACCCGCCGACCTGACGCCGGTGAAGACGGATCCCCGGGTTTTCATCCTCGCCAACACCGACATCCTCGCGCCGCCGCATGTGCCGGAGATCCGGCTCAGGCTTGCCTCCGAGGCGCATGACCTGTGGCTGAAGACGGAGGAGGAACTGGAGGCGATCGGGCTGCCGCCGCCCTTCTGGGCCTTTGCCTGGGCGGGCGGCCAGGGGCTTGCGCGCTATGTGCTGGACCATCCCGATGCCGTGCGCGGGCGGCGGGTGCTCGATTTCGCGAGCGGTTCGGGGATGGTCGCCATCGCGGCGGCGATGGCGGGCGCCCGGACGGTGATTGCCTCGGACATCGATCCCTGGGCGGAAACGGCCATCGGGTTGAATGCCGGCCTGAACGCCGTGACGGTTGCCGTCCGTTCCGATGACGCCGTCGGGCTTGACGAGGGCTGGGACGTCGTGCTGGCCGGCGATGTCTTCTACGACAGGGCCTTTGCGGAACGCCTGATCCCCTGGCTTGCGGCGCTTGCTCGCCGCGGCGCGCTGGTTCTCGTCGGCGATCCGGGCCGCGCCTATTGCCCGACGGACCGGCTGGAAAGTCTCGCGGTCCATGCGGTTCCCGTGACGCGGGCGCTCGAAGACAGCGAGATCAAGAAGACGACCGTGTGGCGTTTCGTCGGCTAACGATCGGACGGTGCGACCGTCAGGGTCTTATGACGCAGACGCCGCCTTCCCACGAGCAGGCACGCGAACCGTTCGGCGTGATGCCGATGATCCTGGTGCCGCCACGCGACACCTCCCGCGTCCGGCGGCGATCGTCGTAGCGGCCGTCGCGGTCGTCGTAGATATAGAGATCACCGTCGCCGGTCTCGTAGGCCGAAAGCGAGCCGCCGTAGAAATCCCCGTTCCGGCGGACAGAGCGGTCCCGGTCGCCCTCATAGCGCAGACGCGAGCTGATGAAGCCGTCATTGCCCTCGAAATTCTGCAGCTTCGGGGTGCGCAACCGGGCGCGGTGATCGTCATGATCGTGCCGGCGGTGCCGCAGGTAGTAAGGCTTCCGTCCGTCGCGATCCCTTTCGGCGCGGTTGTCATCGCCGCGGTCCCCGGCGACCGCGGGCATTGCCGCCCACGGCACGACGGCGAGCATGAGCGCCGCCAGAAGAACTTTGGTCGCGGGACTCTTCGAATACGGGGCCATGACGTGCTGCCCTCCGGATGACGCTTAACATTTCCTTAAGGATCAATGTGGCGTAGAAGTGCGTAAAAGTCACGGAAATGGTTATGATTTTCCGGCCAATGGTTAACGGGCGAAAGCATGTCGGAAATGCGGCATGCGGATGGCGGGCGTATAATCGATTAAATTGATTTTGCACCGCAATGAGGCTTGTCGTACCGCGTTCCGGTGATTAAACGTCGCAATCACCACATTGCGCACAACATACTGCAATTCCGGAGAAAATTGGTCCAGTTTATGGCGCTTCCCCGGTGTGAGGCACAGATGACGAATGTCACCAAAAGTCGGCCGCTCTCGCCGCATCTGCAAATCTACAAGCCCATCCCGACCATGGTCATGTCGATCGTCCACCGCATCACCGGCGGGGCGCTCTACTTCGGCACGCTGCTCGTCGCCTGGTGGCTGATCGCAGCGGCCTCCGGCGAGGCCTATTTCGAGTGGGTGAGCTGGTTCTTCGGCACGCTGATCGGCCGGCTCATCCTGTTCGGCTATACCTGGGCGCTGGTGCATCACATGCTCGGCGGCCTGCGCCACTTCATGTGGGATACGGGCCACGGCTACGAGAAACACTTTTCGACGAAGCTCGCGATCGCCACGCCGATCGCCTCCGTCGGGCTGACGGTCCTGATCTGGATCGTCGGCTACGTGGCGCGCTGAGGGGGATGACGGACATGGACATGCGCACACCTCTCGGCAAGGTTCGCGGCCTCGGCTCGGCCAAGGACGGCACGGAGCACTTCTGGCGCCAGCGCCTGACGGCGGTCGCCAACGTGCCGCTGATGATCTTTTTCGTCGGGTTTCTCGTCGTATACAACGGTGCACCCTTCGCCGAGGTCACGGCCGCGCTGTCGAACCCGATCGTCGCGGTCCTCATGGGTCTCGTCGTCGTCTCGGCGCTCGTGCACATGAAGCTCGGCATGCAGGTCATCATCGAGGACTATGTCCACGCCGAGGGCGCCAAGATCGCGCTTCTCATGCTCAACACGTTCTTTGCGGTTCTCATCGGCGGGCTCTGTCTTTTCGCCGTCCTGAAGATCGCGTTCGCAGGATAACCCACATGGCAGCGACTTCATCACCGTCCCAGAGCGGCAAGGCCTATGAGTATGTCGACCACGCCTTCGACGTCATCGTCGTCGGCGCCGGCGGCGCGGGGCTGCGGGCGACCCTCGGCATGGCGGAACAGGGGCTGAAGACGGCCTGCATCACCAAGGTCTTCCCGACCCGCTCGCACACCGTCGCGGCACAGGGCGGCATCGCCGCCTCGCTGCAGAACATGACACCCGACTGCTGGCAGTGGCACCTCTACGACACCGTCAAGGGATCCGACTGGCTCGGCGACGTCGACGCCATGCAGTATCTCGCCATGGAAGCGCCGAAGGCGGTCTATGAGCTGGAGCATTACGGCGTGCCCTTCTCGCGCAACGAGGAAGGCAAGATCTACCAGCGCCCGTTCGGCGGCCACATGCAGAACTACGGCGAGGGGCCGCCGGTGCAGCGCACCTGCGCGGCCGCCGACCGCACCGGCCACGCGATCCTGCACACGCTCTACGGCCAGTCGCTCCGCAACAATGCGGAGTTCTTCATCGAATATTTCGCGATCGATCTCATCATGTCGGCCGACGGCCGCTGCACCGGGGTCGTTGCCTGGAACCTCGACGACGGCACGATCCACCGCTTCACGGCGAAGATGGTGGTGCTGGCAACCGGCGGCTATGGCCGCGCCTATTTCTCGGCGACCTCTGCGCATACCTGCACGGGCGACGGCGGCGGCATGATCGCGCGCGCCGGTCTGCCGCTGCAGGACATGGAATTCGTCCAGTTCCACCCGACCGGCATCTACGGCGCGGGCTGCCTCATCACCGAAGGCGCGCGCGGCGAGGGCGGCTATCTCGTCAATTCCGAGGGCGAGCGCTTCATGGAGCGTTACGCGCCTTCGGCCAAGGACCTCGCGTCCCGCGACGTCGTCTCGCGCTGCATGACGATGGAAATCCGCGACGGCCGCGGCGTCGGCAGGAACAAGGACCATATCTTCCTGCATCTCGACCATCTCGATCCCGCCGTGCTGCACGAGCGCCTGCCGGGCATCTCCGAGAGCGCCAAGATCTTCGCCGGCGTCGACGTGACGCGCGAGCCGATCCCGGTCCTGCCGACCGTGCACTACAACATGGGCGGCGTGCCGACGAACTACTGGGGCGAGGTGCTGAATGCCAGCAGCGAGAACCCGGAGCGTATCGCGCCCGGCCTGATGGCGGTCGGCGAAGCGGGGTGCGCCTCGGTGCACGGCGCCAACCGTCTCGGCTCCAACTCGCTGATCGACCTCGTGGTCTTCGGCAGAGCCGCGGCGATCCGCGCCGGCCAGGTGATCGACCGCGCCGGCGCCATTCCGGCACTGGACGTTGCCGCCTGCGACAAGATCATGGATCGTTTCGACCGCCTGCGGAACGCCAATGGCAGCACGCCGACGGCGATCCTGCGCGACAAGATGCAGCGCACCATGCAGGAAGACGCCGCCGTGTTCCGCACCCAGGAATCGCTCGAAAGCGGCTGCAGGCGCATGACGGCGATCTGGAAGGAGCTGCCGGACGTCAAGGTCACCGACCGCTCGATGATCTGGAACTCCGATCTCGTCGAGACGCTGGAACTGGAAAACCTGATGGCCAACGCCATCACCACGGTCTACGGTGCCGAGGCCCGCAAGGAGAGCCGCGGCTCGCACGCCCGCGAAGATTATGTCGATGGTCCCTTCGCCGGCCGCGACGACGTCAACTGGCGCAAGCACACGCTCGCCTGGGTGAACGAGGTCGGCGACGTCAGGCTCGACTATCGCCCGGTCCATACCGACCTCATCGCCGACGGGATCGATCCGAAGAAGATCGCGCCCAAGGCGCGCGTCTACTGATATCGAGGAGAACAGGACATGGTTGAACTCGCTCTCCCGAAAAACTCGCAGATGACCGAAGGCAAGGTCTGGCCGAAGCCGGAGGGTGCCACGAACACCCGCGAGTTGCGCATCTACCGCTGGAACCCGGACGACGGCAAGAACCCGTCGATCGACACGTTCTACATCGACGTCGACGATTGCGGCCCGATGGTGCTCGACGCGCTGCTCTACATCAAGAACAAGATCGACCCGACGCTGACGCTCCGCCGCTCCTGTCGCGAGGGCATCTGCGGTTCCTGCGCCATGAACATCGACGGCACCAACACGCTCGCCTGCACCAAGGGCATGGACGAGGTGAAGGGAACGGTGAAGGTCTATCCGCTGCCGCATATGCCGGTGGTGAAGGACTTGGTGCCGGATCTTACGAACTTCTACGCGCAGCACCGCTCGATCGAGCCCTGGCTCAAGACCGTGTCGCCGACGCCGGCCAAGGAATGGAAGCAGAGCCATGAGGACCGCCTGAAGCTCGACGGCCTCTACGAGTGCATTCTGTGCGCCTGCTGCTCGACCTCCTGTCCGAGCTACTGGTGGAACGGCGACCGCTATCTCGGTCCGGCCGTCCTGCTTCAGGCCTATCGCTGGCTGATCGACAGCCGCGACGAGGCCAAGGGCGAGCGCCTCGACAATCTCGAGGATCCCTTTCGCCTCTATCGCTGCCACACGATCATGAACTGCGCCCAGGCCTGCCCGAAGGGGCTCAATCCCGCCAAGGCGATCGGCGAGATCAAGAAGATGATGGTCGAACGCCGGCTCTGACGGATCGGCGGATCGCATCAATCGGCCGCGCGCGGGGTTCCGGGCGCGGCTTTTTGTTGCGCACGCCCGTCTCACGGTGCCGTGCACGCAGTTGATTTGCCGGCCCAGCCGGAAAGGGTAAGCTGCGCGGCAAGGATGGAGGTTCGCATGTTGCGTCATCTCGTGGAAATCACGCTGATTGGCCTGGTCATGATGCTGCATCCGGGCGTGGCCCCGGCCGCGGAGCCGCAGACCGCGCTCTTTGCCGGCGGCTGCTTCTGGTGCGTCGAGTCGGATTTCGACCGGGTACCGGGCGTGCTCGACGCGGTGTCCGGTTATGCCGGCGGCACATCGGAAAACCCGACCTACGAGGACTATTCGAAGAACGGCCACCGGGAGGTGGTGCAGATCACTTTCGATCCGGACAAGGTGACGTTCGCGGCGCTCGCCGACGTGCTTTTCCGCACGACAGACCCGACGGACGGCGGCGGCCAGTTCTGCGATCGCGGCTTTGCCTATTCGCCGGCGATCTATGCGCTCGATGCTGCCCAGAAGGCCGAAGCCGAGGCGGCGAAAGCGCGCGCCGAGGCCGAACTCGGCAAGGCGACTGCGCTCGCCATCGAGGGGAGCGCCCGGTTCTGGCCGGCGGAGGATTATCATCAGAACTTCGCCCGGCGGAATCCCATCCGCTATTTCTACTACCGGACGGCCTGCGGGCGCGACAATGCCGTCGAGGCGCTGTGGGGCGACCGCGCCTATGCGGGCGTCGACCATTGAGCGATCGCCGCTCCGAGGAAAGCGCGCTCCAAGACTTGATTTCGCCGAACGATTCACGGTAATTCGACGAAGCACGTCGCGTTGCGATTGTGCCGAGCGGAGAAACGGGAGTTCCGACATGCGGGTTCTTCATGCGGCGGGCGGTTTGATGCTGGTGCTCGCCCTGACAGGCTGCCAGCGGACGTCGATGAGCAGCTTCGACACGCAGCCGAGAGCAACACCCCTTGAGGCCCAGCCGATCGGCACGGTGCAGTCCAGCCAGCTTCCCGACCCGACGGCGGATGCGTCGCAGTTCCCGGACAAGCCCGTCGACAGCGCCGCTGTCGTTCCGGGCACGACGACCGGGGCGGCAACGGATACGGCTGCCGTCACCGCACTCGATGTCACGAAGGAATCGATGGTCGGCAATTGGCGGGTGGCGAGCGGGCCGTCCTCCTGCGACATGTTCCTGACGCTGACCAACCTCGGCAGCGGCTCGCGCGGCGGCACGCGCGGCTGCGCCGGCGAACTGACGGCCATGGGGTCCTGGGAGGTCGCCGGAAAGCAGGTCGTTCTCAAGGATCGCGACGGCAATTCGATCGCCCGCCTCTACAAGACGGCGGATACCCGCTTCGACGGATCTACGAATTCCGGACAGCCGATCAGTCTCTCGCGCTGACCTCGGCCGGCGCGGGTGATCGGGCTTCCATGAGCAAGGGCCAGGACTGGGACGAGGTCTCCGCACATCCCGAACACGGCGTGTCCGAGAAGCTGGCGGCGCTGGTCGCGGCCAGCGACCTGCATGCCGATCCCGTCCAGGCGACCATGGCCCTGCGGTTCGATCGCCTGCTCGTCGAACTCCATGCCCAGAGACCGGCCCGCAAGTCCAGCGCGCTCGGCTGGCTGTTTGCCAAGCGCAAGCCGGAGACGGCGTCGGCCCCGAAGGGGATCTACATTCATGGCGGCGTGGGGCGCGGCAAGACCATGCTGATGGACATGTTCTTCGATCTGGCGCCGCTGCGGCGCAAGCGTCGGGCGCATTTCCACGAATTCATGGCCGATGTGCACGAGCGGATCCACAAGCACCGCCAGAAGCTGAAGAACGGCGAGACGCGGCAGGCCGACCCTGTGCCGCCGGTGGCGGCCGACCTGCTGGCGGAGGCGCGCCTTCTCTGCTTCGACGAGTTCTCGGTGACCGACATTGCCGACGCGATGATCCTGTCGCGGCTGTTCGGCGCGCTTTTCGCGCATGGCTGCATCCTTGTGGCGACATCCAATGTCGAGCCCGGCAACCTCTACAGGGACGGGCTGAACCGCAGCCTCTTCCTGCCCTTCGTCGACCTCCTCAAGCGCCATGTCGAGATCCTGCCGCTCGATTCACCGACCGACTACCGGCTGGAGAAGGAGGCGGGCCTGCCGGTGTTCCGTCATCCGCTCGGACCGGACGCGGATATGGCGATGGAAAGCGCGTGGCGGCATGAGACGCGCGGCGCCGCGGCCGCCCCGGCCGAGATTGCGATGAAGGGGCGCCGCATTCCGGTGCCGCTCGCCGCCGGACGGGTCGCGCGGTTCTCGTTCCGGGATCTCTGCGAGCAGCCGCTGGGTGCTGCCGACTACCTGGCGATCCTCGCGCGCTACGACACGATCTTCCTCGAGCACGTCCCGTTGCTCGGACCCGACAAGCGCAACGAGACGAAGCGGTTCATCAACCTGGTCGATACGATCTACGACCACGGCGCGCGTCTCTTTGCCTCCGCGGCCGCTCCGCCGGACATGCTTCTCGTCCAGAGGAAGGGTACGGAAGGCTTCGAGTTCGACCGCACCGTGTCGCGGCTCATCGAGATCCGGAGCCAGGACTACCTCAGCGACTTTCAGCGCAGGCATCGCGCGGCATGACATCGGCGTGACATCGGCGTGACAAAATTTCTTACGTTTACGTAAGAAATTTATGATCTAACCGATTGAAATATCTCAATCCAAAAGAATAGGTTGAATTTTCAAGCGATGAGGGCTAAGCCCTTGCGCCGAAAGGTCGCGCTTTTGCGACGCGGCCTTCGGATTTTGACCGCGAAAAGGGAAGCACTTTATGGCCCGCAAGAAGATCGCACTTATTGGTTCCGGAATGATCGGTGGCACGCTGGCGCATCTGGCCGGCCTGAAGGAACTGGGCGACATCGTCCTTTTCGACATTGCCGACGGCATTCCGCAGGGCAAGGGCCTCGACATCGCCCAGTCCTCGCCGGTCGAGGGCTTCAACGCCTCGCTCACCGGGGCGAGCGACTACGCGGCAATCGAAGGCGCCGATGTCTGCATCGTGACGGCCGGCGTCGCCCGCAAGCCGGGCATGAGCCGCGACGATCTTCTCGGCATCAACCTCAAGGTGATGGAGCAGGTCGGCGCCGGCATCAAGAAATATGCCCCGAACGCCTTCGTCATCTGCATCACCAATCCGCTCGACGCGATGGTCTGGGCACTGCAGAAGTTCTCGGGCCTGCCGAAGAACATGGTGGTCGGCATGGCCGGCGTTCTCGACTCGTCCCGCTTCCGCCTTTTCCTCTCCGAAGAATTCAAGGTTTCGGTCCAGGACGTCACCGCCTTCGTTCTCGGCGGCCATGGCGACACGATGGTGCCGCTCGCCCGCTACTCGACCGTCGCCGGCATTCCGCTGACCGACCTCGTCAAGATGGGCTGGTGCACGAAGGAGCGCCTCGAAGAGATCATCCAGCGCACCCGTGACGGCGGCGCGGAGATCGTCGGCCTGCTCAAGACCGGCTCGGCCTACTACGCCCCGGCTGCCTCCGCCATCGAGATGGCCGAGTCCTATCTCAAGGACAAGAAGCGCGTATTGCCCTGCGCGGCGCATCTGTCGGGCCAGTACGGCGTCAAGGACATGTATGTCGGCGTGCCGACCGTCATCGGTGCCGGCGGCGTCGAGCGCATCATCGAGATCGACCTCAACAAGCCGGAGCAGGAAGCCTTCGAGAAGTCCGTCGGCGCCGTTGCCGGACTTTGCGAAGCCTGCATCAACATCGCGCCCGCGCTGAAATAAATCCCGGCATCAGGACAGGATTTCTCCCATGAACATTCATGAATACCAGGCCAAAGCTCTGCTCAAGAGCTTCGGCGCGCCGGTCGCGGAAGGCGTGGCGATCTTCTCCGCCGACGAAGCCGAGGCCGCCGCCAAGCAGCTCCCGGGTCCGCTCTACGTGGTCAAGAGCCAGATCCATGCCGGTGGCCGCGGCAAGGGCAAGTTCAAGGAACTGCCGCCCGAAGCCAAGGGCGGCGTGCGTCTTGCCTTCTCGATCGACGAAGCGAAGGCCTATGCCAGAGAAATGCTCGGCAACACGCTCGTCACCAAGCAGACGGGTCCGGCCGGCAAGCAGGTGAACCGCCTCTATATCGAGGACGGTGCCGACATCGACCGCGAACTCTATCTCTCGATCCTCGTCGACCGCGCTGTCGGCCAGGTGTCCTTCGTGGTTTCCACCGAAGGCGGCATGGACATCGAGACCGTCGCGCATGACACGCCGGAAAAGATCATCAACGTCGCGATCGATCCGGAAGCCGGCGTCACCGCCGCGAACCTTGCGGAACTGACCGCTGCGCTGAAGCTCGACGGCGAGGCCAAGGCGGACGCGGAAAAGCTCTTCCCGATCCTCTACAAGGCCTTCGTCGAGAAGGACATGAGCCTGCTCGAGGTCAACCCGCTGATCGTCATGAAGAACGGCCGCATGCGCGTTCTCGACGCGAAGATGTCGTTCGACGGCAACGCGCTGTTCCGCCACGAGGACGTCGTCGCGTTGCGCGACACGACCGAGGAGGACGAGAAGGAAATCGAGGCCTCCAAATACGACCTCGCCTATGTCGCCCTCGATGGCAACATCGGCTGCATGGTCAACGGCGCCGGTCTCGCCATGGCGACCATGGACATCATCAAGCTCTACGGGGCCGAGCCTGCCAACTTCCTCGACGTCGGCGGCGGCGCATCCAAGGAGAAGGTGACGGCTGCCTTCAAGATCATCACGGCAGACCCGGCGGTGAAGGGCATTCTCGTCAACATCTTCGGCGGCATCATGAAGTGCGACGTCATCGCCGAAGGCGTGATCGCAGCCGTCAAGGAAGTCGGCCTCCAGGTGCCGCTCGTCGTGCGCCTCGAAGGCACCAATGTCGAACTCGGCAAGAAGATCATCAACGAATCGGGCCTCAACGTCATCTCTGCCGATGACCTGGACGATGCCGCCCAGAAGATCGTCGCAGCGGTGAAGGGAGCCTGAGACCGATGTCCATCCTCGTCAACAAAGACACCAAGGTCCTCGTCCAGGGCCTGACCGGCAAGACCGGCACCTTCCACACCGAGCAGGCGCTCGCCTATCACGGCACCAAGATGGTCGGCGGCATCCACCCGTCGAAGGGCGGCACGAACTGGACCGGCGCCAAGGGCGAAACCCTGCCGATCTTCGCGACTGTCGCCGAAGGCAGGGACGCCACCGGCGCGAACGCCTCGGTCATCTACGTGCCGCCGGCCGGTGCCGCAGCCGCGATCATCGAAGCGATCGAAGCCGAAATCCCGCTCATCGTCTGCATCACGGAAGGCATTCCGGTCGCCGACATGGTGAAGGTGAAGGCGAAGCTCGACGCGTCAAAATCGCGCCTCATCGGCCCGAACTGCCCGGGCGTCCTGACGCCGAACGAATGCAAGATCGGCATCATGCCGGGCAATATCTTCAAGAAGGGTTCGGTCGGGGTTCTTTCGCGCTCCGGAACCCTTACTTACGAGGCGGTGTTCCAGACGTCGAACGAAGGCCTCGGCCAGACGACGGCAGTCGGCATCGGCGGCGACCCGGTCAAGGGCACCGAATTCATCGACATCCTCGAGATGTTCCTCGCCGACGACGAGACGAAGTCGATCATCATGATCGGCGAGATCGGCGGTTCGGCGGAGGAGGACGCGGCGCAGTTCCTCAAGGACGAGGCCAAGCGCGGCCGGAGCAAGCCGATGGTCGGTTTCATCGCCGGCCGCACCGCGCCTCCCGGCCGCACGATGGGCCATGCCGGTGCCGTCATTTCCGGCGGCAAGGGTGGCGCCGAGGACAAGATCGCGGCGATGGAATCGGCGGGCATCCGCGTTTCGCCGTCGCCGGCACGGCTCGGCAAGACGCTGGTCGAGGTCCTGAAGGGCTGAGACCCAATCGACGGGGATCGGCCGGCGTCGACGCCGGCCGATCCGTCTCTTCCCTGCGGTCGCGCGGTCAGGTGTGCGCAGGGCGGCAAACCGGGCTCGGCCCGGTCAACACAATCGTACGGGAGGCGGGCGCGGCGCCCGCATGACACCATGGCACGGCAAGACGCCAACGAGCAATTTCTGGTCACGTCCTTCCTGGACGGTGCCAATGCAGCCTATATCGAACAGCTCTACGCCCGGTATGAGGAAAATCCCGGCTCGGTCGGCGCGGAGTGGCAGGCCTTCTTCAAGGCGCTGGAGGATCAGCCCTCCGACATCCTGAAGGCCGCCAAGGGCGCTTCGTGGAAGAAGCCCAACTGGCCGATCGCCGCCAACGGCGAGCTGGTCTCGGCGCTCGACGGAGACTGGGGCAGCGTCGAGCAGGTGATCGAGAAGAAGGTGAAGGCCAAGGCCGAGGCGGCTGCGGTCGAGACGGGCAAGCCGGTCAGCGTCGCGGACGTTACCCAGGCGACCCGCGATTCCGTCCGCGCCATCATGATGATCCGCGCCTACCGCGCCCGCGGCCACCTGCATGCCAAGCTCGACCCGCTCGGCATCGCCGCGCCGGTCGAGGACTATCACGAGCTTTCGCCGTCGAACTACGGCTTCACCGATGCCGATCTCGACCGCAAGATCTTCATCGACAACGTGCTCGGCCTCGAATACGCGACGATCCGCGAGATGGTCGAAATCCTTGAACGCACCTATTGTTCGACGATCGGCGTCGAGTTCATGCATATCTCCAACCCGGAAGAAAAGGGCTGGATCCAGGAGCGCATCGAGGGTCCGGACAAGGGCATCGAATTCACGCCCGAGGGCAAGAAAGCGATCCTGCACAAGCTCATCGAGTCGGAAGGCTTCGAGCAGTTCATCGACGTCAAGTACAAGGGCACCAAGCGTTTCGGCCTCGACGGCGGCGAGGCGCTCATTCCGGCGCTCGAGCAGATCGTCAAGCGCGGCGGCCAGATGGGCCTCAAGGAGATCGTGCTCGGCATGGCGCATCGCGGCCGCCTCAACGTGCTGACCAACGTCATGGCGAAGCCGCATCGCGCCGTCTTCCACGAGTTCAAGGGCGGGTCCTATGCGCCGGACGATGTGGAAGGCTCGGGCGACGTGAAGTACCACCTCGGCGCCTCCTCGGACCGCGAGTTCGACGGCAACAAGGTGCACCTGTCGCTGACGGCGAACCCGTCGCATCTCGAGATCGTCAACCCGGTCGTCATGGGCAAGGCACGCGCCAAGCAGGACCAGATCGCGACCGTCATGGAAGGCGACATCGTGCCGCTGCGCGAGCGCGCCAAGGTCATGCCGCTCCTGCTGCATGGCGACGCGGCCTTTGCCGGCCAGGGCGTGGTCGCCGAGATCCTCGGCCTGTCCGGCCTGCGCGGCCATCGCGTCGCCGGCACCGTGCATTTCATCATCAACAACCAGATCGGCTTCACGACGAACCCGGCCTTCTCGCGCTCCTCGCCCTATCCGTCGGATGTGGCGAAGATGATCGAGGCGCCGATCTTCCACGTGAACGGCGACGATCCGGAGGCGGTCGTCTATGCCGCGAAGGTCGCGACCGAGTTCCGGATGACCTTCCACAAGCCGGTCGTCATCGACATGTTCTGCTACCGCCGCTTCGGCCATAACGAAGGCGACGAGCCGGCCTTCACCCAGCCGAAGATGTACAAGGTCATCCGCGCGCACAAGCCGGTCGTGCAGCTCTACGGCGAGCGCCTGATCGCGGAGGGCCTGATCAGCGAAGGCGAATTCGAGAAGATGAAAGCCGACTGGCGCGCCAATCTCGAGCAGGAGTTCGAGGCCGGCCAGTCCTACAGGCCGAACAAGGCCGACTGGCTCGACGGCGTATGGTCCGGCCTGCGCACGGCCGACAACCAGGACGAACAGCGCCGCGGCAAGACCTCGGTGCCGATGAAGCAGTTGAAGGAGATCGGCCGCAAGCTCTCCACCATTCCGGAAGGCTTCAAGGCGCATCGCACCATCCAGCGCTTCATGGACAACCGTGCGCAGATGATCGAGACCGGCGAGGGCATCGACTGGGCGATGGGCGAGGCGCTCGCCTTCGGCACGCTCTGTGCGGAAGGCACCAAGATCCGCCTGTCGGGTCAGGACTGCGAACGGGGCACCTTCTCGCAGCGCCATTCGGTGCTCTACGACCAGGAGACCGAAGACCGCTACATCCCGCTTGCCAATCTCTCGCCGACGCAGGGCCGCTACGAGGTCATCAACTCGATGCTCTCGGAAGAGGCGGTGCTCGGCTTCGAATACGGCTATTCGCTGGCGCGCCCGAACGCGCTGACGCTCTGGGAAGCCCAGTTCGGCGACTTCGCCAACGGCGCGCAGGTGATCTTCGACCAGTTCATCTCGTCGGGCGAGCGCAAGTGGCTGCGCATGTCGGGCCTCGTCTGCCTGCTGCCGCACGGCTATGAGGGGCAAGGACCGGAGCATTCCTCGGCCCGCCTCGAGCGCTGGCTGCAGATGTGCGCCGAGGACAACATGCAGGTCGCCAATGTCACCACGCCGGCGAACTACTTCCACATCCTGCGCCGCCAGGTGAAGCGCGACTTCCGCAAGCCGCTCATCATGATGACGCCGAAGTCCCTGCTGCGCCACAAGAAGGCGGTTTCGTCGCTCTCGGAAATGGCCGGCGAAAGCTCCTTCCACCGGCTGCTCTGGGACGATGCCGAGGTCATCAAGGACGGGCCGATCAAGCTCCAGAAGGATGGCAAGATCCGCCGCGTCGTCATGTGCACGGGCAAGGTCTATTACGACCTGCTCGAAGAGCGCGAGAAGCGCGGCATCGACGACGTCTACCTGCTGCGCCTGGAACAGCTCTATCCGTTCCCGGCCAAGGCGCTGATCAACGAACTCTCGCGCTTCCGCAACGCCGAGATGGTCTGGTGCCAGGAAGAGCCGAAGAACATGGGCGCCTGGGCCTTCATCGATCCCTATCTCGAGTGGGTGCTTGCCCATATCGACGCCAAGTACCAGCGGGTGCGCTACACCGGCCGTCCGGCCGCCGCCTCGCCGGCAACGGGACTCATGTCGAAACACCTGGCGCAGCTTGCCGCCTTCCTCGAAGACGCGCTGGGCGGCTGAGCCGCCCGGCATCCGATTTCGCGCGATCCCGGATGGAAAGCCGCAGCACCTTTCCCCGGGATTGCTCCAGCAACCGCGACTAAGACATCACGAACGGAACACACTCATGGCAACCGAAATCCGCGTCCCCACTCTGGGCGAATCCGTCAGCGAAGCGACCGTCGGCACCTGGTTCAAGAAGGTCGGCGACACCGTCAAGGCCGACGAGCCGATCGTGGAGCTCGAAACCGACAAGGTCACGGTCGAAGTGCCGGCGCCGGCCTCGGGCGTGCTCAGCGAAATTCTCGCGGCGAACGGCGAGACCGTCGGCCTCGGTGCGCTGCTCGGCCAGATCGCGGAAGGTGTTTCCGCCGGTGCGGCTGCAGAGAAAGCCGCGGAGCCCGCTCCGGCGGCAGCGGCGGTTCCGGCCGCCGCGCCTGCTTCCCCCGCGTCCGCCATGCCCGCCGCTCCGGCCGCCGCCAAGATGCTCGCCGAGAACAACCTCTCCGCCGAGCAGGTGGACGGGTCGGGCAAGCGCGGCCAGGTGCTGAAGGGCGACGTGATCGCCGCCGTCGCCAGGGGCGTCTCCACGCCGGCCGCCTCCGCCGAGCCGGTGAAGGTCGCGGCGCGCGTGCCGTCGTCGGAGGCGGACGCGCCGCGCGAGGAGCGCGTGAAGATGACGCGGCTGCGCCAGACGATCGCCAAGCGCCTCAAGGACGCGCAGAACACCGCCGCCATGCTCACCACCTACAACGAGGTGGACATGTCGGCCGTCATGGACCTGCGCGGCCGCTACAAGGACCTCTTCGAGAAGAAGCACGGCGTGAAACTCGGCTTCATGGGCTTCTTCACCAAGGCGGTGACCCACGCGCTGAAGGAGTTGCCGGCGGTCAATGCCGAGATCGACGGCACGGACATCATCTACAAGAACTACTGCCACATCGGCGTTGCCGTCGGCACCGACAAGGGTCTTGTCGTCCCGGTCGTGCGCGATGCCGACCAGATGTCGATCGCCGAGATCGAGAAGGACATCGGCCGCCTCGGCAAGCTCGCCCGTGACGGCGCGCTGTCCATGGCCGACATGCAGGGCGGTACCTTCACCATCTCGAACGGCGGCGTCTACGGCTCGCTGATGTCCTCGCCGATCCTCAACGCCCCGCAGTCCGGCATCCTCGGCATGCACAAGATCCAGGAGCGCCCGGTGGTCGTCGGCGGCCAGATCGTTATCCGTCCGATGATGTATCTGGCGCTCTCCTATGACCACCGCATGGTCGACGGCAAGGAAGCGGTCACCTTCCTCGTGCGCGTCAAGGAGAGCCTGGAAGATCCGGAACGCCTCGTTCTCGACCTCTGAGGCAGCGATCATGGATGCGGCAGCACTGGCATCGTCGCCTTTCATCGCGCTTCTCGCGGGAAGCGTGGCGCTGCTGCTCATCCATGTCATGCTGCAGGGCATGCTCGCCGTGCAGGAACTGGGGCTGGCGTGGAACACCAGCCCGCGGGACGCGCACCTGCAGCCGTCCGGCACGCTTGCCGGGCGGGCGGCGCGCGCATCCGCGAACTTCCGCGAGACCTACCCGGCCTTTGTCGGGC
>NZ_JAKGBU010000020.1:0-7528 GCF_021555155.1 Rhizobium alarense | reverse complement strand
GGGTCTGGCTTGTCTGCCGGATCCTCTATATCCCGCTCTATCTTGGCGGCATCGCCTATATCCGTTCCTTCGTCTGGTTCGGCTCCTTCCTTGGCCTCGTCGCCATGGCGGCAGCCGTGTTTTTCTAGGAGGCAGGCATGGCGTTCACCAATGTTCCCCCGCTCCAGCCGCATATTTGCGTGAAGGGTGGCCTCGAGGCGATCGCCTTCTATGAGCGGGCGCTCGGCGCTGAAAACAGGTTCCACCAGCTCGCCGAAGACGGCAAGCGTGTCATGCACGCCAACCTTGCCATCTATGGCGGCGAGGTGCTGCTGCATGACGAGTTCCCGGAATTCGAGACGTCCGTCAGTGCACCGCCGACGGTCGGCGGCACATGTTTCGCCATCAGTATCAACCTGCCGGACCCGGCCGCGGTCGATGCAGCCTTCGCCAGGGCGGTCGATGCCGGCGCGCATGGCCTGATGCCGCCCTCTGACGTGTTCTGGGGCGCACGCTACGCGCGCATCACCGATCCCTTCGGCCACATCTGGGCCTTCAACGCGCCCCTGGAGCAGAAATGAGCGCCTATCTTCTGGAACTCGCCTCGCTGATGGCGATCTTCTCCTTCGCGATCGTCTCGCCCGGCGCCGACCTTGCCATGGTCATGCGCCAGTCGGTCGTGCACGGGCGCCGGCAGGCGATCGTCACCTCCTTCGGCATCGGCACGGCGCTGATGTTCCACGTCACCTACACGATCCTCGGGCTCGGGCTGGTGATCTCGCAGTCGATCTACCTCTTCAACATCATCAAGTGGTGCGGCGTCGCCTACCTGGTCTATATCGGCGTCAAGGCACTGCGGTCCCGGCCGGCGGAGATAACGGCTGCGGACGGCACCGAGGAGCGGGGTGCGCCACGGACGCAGTCCGTGCTCAGGGCTTTCAGCCTCGGCTTCCTTGCCAATGCCCTCAATCCGAAGCCGGTGTTCTTCTTCCTCTCCATCTTCTCGACCGTCGTCAGCGCCCATACGCCGATGGCGATCAAGTTCGGCTACGGGCTCGTCATGGCGGGCTGCCTGATCGCCTGGTTCGTCGGCGTCTCGTTCTTCCTGACGACGCCGCGGATGCGCACAGCCTTTGCGAAGGCGAGCCGCTGGATCGACCGCGCGAGCGGCGTGGTCTTCATTGCGCTCGGCATCAAGCTCGCGACCCAGAGGGCGGGCTGAGATGGCAGGTCTCTGCCCGGCAATGCTCCTCTTCGGCCTGGCCGCCGCGTCCGTGGCCGAGGCGGCCGACTGCGTGCAGGAGAAGGCGGTCTACGCGGACCGCGACGGGGCCTATACCTTCGCCTTCGAGCCCGTCGGCTCCGAGGCGGCGGCGACGAGCCATCACTTCAAAGTGACGATGCCGGGCAGGGACCTGGCGCTGACCGGTATCGTCATGACCTCCGACGACGGTGTCACGCGCGCCAACGGCATGATCATGCACAACTGCCCGGAGGGCGACGCGACCGGGGAGGAAATCGCTGCCTGCACCGTCTGGGAAGGCGTCATCTACTCCGTCGAGGGCAACAGCCTCATCGGCATACTGCCGTCGGCCGGCGAAAAGGCCGCGCCGGAGCTTCTCTTCGCCGGGCTTGGTCCCGCCTTTCTCTATTCGGCGCTCAACGAGAGCGGCAGGCTGCCCGCCCCGCCCTGGGATCTTCTTTCCTTCAGGGGATGCGCACCATGAGCGGACACAAGGTTCTTCTCGTCACCGGCGGCAGCCGCGGTATCGGCGCGAGCGTCTGCCGGCTTGCGGCGCGTGACGGCTGGCAGGTCGTGGTGAACTACGCCGCCAACCGCGAGGCAGCCGACGGCGTCGTCGAGGAGATCCGCGCGGCCGGCGGCACGGCGCTCGCCGTCGAGGGCGACGTGGGCACGGAAATCGGCCTCGCCTCGATCTTCGCGGCGGTCGACGGGGCGTTCGGCCAGCTCGACGGGCTCGTGAACAATGCCGGCATCATCGGCATGCCGGCGCGCGTCGACGAGATGACGACCGAGCGGCTCGACCGCATGTTCGCGGTCAACGTCATCGGCTCGATCCGTTGCGCACAGGAGGCGGTCAGGCGCATGTCGACGCGGCATGGCGGGCGCGGCGGCGCGATCGTCAACCTCTCCTCGATGGCGGCCCTGATCGGCGCGGCCGGCCAGTATGTCGACTATGCCGCCAGCAAGGGCGCGATCGAGAGCTTCACTGTCGGTCTTGCCCGCGAGGTGGCGACCGAGGGCGTCCGTGTCAATCTCGTGCGTCCCGGCATCATCGACACCGACATCCACGCCTCGGGCGGCCTGCCCGACCGGGCGCAGCAGTCGGTCGCAGTCATTCCGATGCATCGGCCGGGCACCGCCGACGAAGTCGCACATTCCATTCTCTATCTCTTGTCCGATGCGGCGTCCTACGTGACCGGCGCCGCGCTCAATGTCAGCGGCGGCCGCTAACCGTCACCCGCAGGAAGGATTTCTCATGGCTTATGATCTCATCGTTATCGGCTCCGGCCCCGGCGGCTATGTCTGCGCCATCAAGGCGGCACAGCTCGGCCTCAAGGTCGCCGTCGTCGAGAAGCGCCAGACCTATGGCGGCACCTGCCTCAACATCGGCTGCATCCCGTCGAAGGCGCTGCTGCACGCTTCCGAGATGTACAGCCACGCCGCCCACGGCATGGAGGCACTCGGCATCGACGGCCTCAAGCCGACGCTGAACCTCGCCAACATGATGGCCCACAAGGACGCGACGGTGAAGTCGAACGTCGACGGCGTCTCCTTCCTGTTCAAGAAGAACAAGATCGACGGCATTCAGGGCACCGGCAAGGTGCTCGGCAAGGGCAAGGTTTCCGTCACAAACGCGGCGGGCGAGGAGCAGGTGCTGGAGACGAGGAACATCGTGATCGCCACGGGTTCGGACGTCGCCGGCATCCCGGGCGTTCCGGTGGAGATCGACGAGACGGTCATCGTGTCGTCGACCGGCGGCATCGCGCTCGAAAAGGTGCCGGAGCATCTGATCGTCGTCGGTGGCGGCGTCATCGGCCTGGAGCTCGGCTCGGTCTGGGGCAGGCTGGGCGCGAAGGTGACCGTCGTCGAATATCTCGACACGATCCTCGGCGGCATGGACGGCGAGGTCTCCAAGCAGTTCCAGCGCATGCTCGTGAAGCAGGGCATGGAGTTCAAGCTCGGCGCGAAGGTGACGGGCGTCGAGAAGGCGGGGTCGGGCGCCAGGGTGACGTTCGAGCCGGTCAAGGGTGGCGATGCGACGGCGATCGACGCCGATGTCGTGCTGATCGCAACCGGCCGCAAGCCCTATACCGAAGGGCTGGGCCTTGCGGAGGCGGGCGTGGCCCTCGACAGCCGCGGGCGCGTCGAGATCGACAATCACTTCAGGACCAATGTCGAGGGCATCTACGCGCTCGGCGACGTCGTGCGCGGCCCGATGCTGGCGCACAAGGCGGAGGACGAGGGCGTCGCCGTCGCCGAGATCATCGCGGGCCAGGCCGGCCATGTGAACTACGACGTCATTCCCGGTGTCGTCTACACGCAGCCGGAAGTCGCCTCGGTCGGCAAGACGGAGGAGGAGCTGAAGGCCGCAGGCGTTGCCTACAAGGCCGGCAAGTTCCCCTTCACGGCCAATGGTCGGGCCCGCGCCATGCTGGCGACGGACGGCTTCGTCAAGGTGCTGGCCGACAAGGAGACGGACCGGGTGCTCGGTGTCCATATCGTCGGCTTCGGCGCCGGCGAGATGATCCACGAGGCGGCCGTTCTGATGGAGTTCGGCGGTTCGTCCGAAGATCTCGGCCGCACCTGCCACGCCCATCCGACCATGTCGGAGGCCGTCAAGGAAGCGGCGCTCGCCACCTTCTTCAAGCCGATCCATATGTGAACCCCGACCAGGCGGCTGCGACAACCGGCCGCCTGTTCCCGCCGCGCCAGGGCGCGCATCCTGGAGGCCTGCAAAGGATGGCCTCCATGCCCCCCGTTTCGAGACCTGTTTCGCTTCCGCACCCGCTTCTGATGTCCGCCGACTGGGCGGACCGCTTCACGCTCCGGCTGCCGGTGAGCAATCTCACGGCACAGGAGGCCGCGCGGCTTGCGCTCGAACATCCGCCGGCCTGGATTCGCAGACTCATGGCGCTGCGCAATGCACTGGTCACGCCCTTCGGGCTCAAGAGAGCGAATGCACGCGCCGAGAGACCGGACGGGGAAATCGGCGGCTTTCCGGTGGTGAGCGCCTGCGACGACCGGGTGGTGCTCGGCTTCGACGACCGGCATCTCGACTTCCGGATCGTCATCGATATTCGGCCGGACCGGCCGACGGGCCAGACCCTGAGCGTGATGACGCTCGTGCACCGGAACAACCTCCTCGGCCGGCTTTACCTCGCCGCCGTCATGCCGTTCCACAAGCTGATCGTCCGCACGATGCTCGCCGGCGTCGGCCGCCGGGTTTGCGCGCCGCGGCTGAGCCCGGCGCGGGACGGCTCAGTCCACGGCTGTGACCGTAAAGCCCTGTTGCCGCAGGAGCTCGACCACGCCCTCGCGCCCCGGCAGATGCAGCGCGCCGACGGCGACGAAGGCGTTGCCTCCGGCAAGGATCGGACCGGCGCGTTCGGCCATGCGGTGATTGCGGTCGATGATGATGCGCTGCTCGAACTCGGCGTAGCTGACCTCGTCCCCGGCGGTGGCGGGGGCCGCGATCTTCATCATCGGCATGATCATGCCGGTGTCGCCGGCGAGATAGAGGCGGCTCATCGTCTCGATGACGTCCTCGATCCGGTCTCCGAGCTGGACGGTCTGCACGAGGCCCTGCAACTGCGGCTCGATCGGCAGCGAATCGAGCGCGGTGATCTGCTCGATAAGCGTCTCCAGCCCCTTCAGCGTCTTGCCGGCGGCAAGCGCGTCCCGCGCGAGTTTCTGGTCGAGGAAGGCGGCACCGGCCGATTTCCGGGCGAGTTCGCAGGCCGGCAGCGCCACGAAACTCATCAGCATCCACGGTTTCATGCGGTTGAGCGCCGGCAGCGACAGGCCGCGCCTCTGCAAGCCATCTGCCAGCGTCCGTTCGTCGGCGTCGGAGAGCAGGCCGGTGATGCTCCGGCCGTCGGTGAACATGGTGAGGTCGGGGCGCGACAACAATGCGGCGCCCGCCTTCTTCTCGTCCGCGATCTCGTCCGATTCGACGACGACGGTCGATGCGCCGTCGAAGGCGGCGCGGGCACCGTCGGGCATGGCGAGCACGCGCGGATCGGTCACGTGCATCGTGCCGAGCAGATAGGAGGGAGCGGTGCCGGCCTTTTCGATGCGCCAGAAGATGCCCTTGCCGTTCTCGGCGGCGTCCGCTTCGGACTTGAGCGCGGCGAAGGCGGCCGGATCGTCCTGCTTGATCTCCGCCACAAGGTCCCTGCCGCCGCAGGCGGACGGCAGCGTCTCGGCGCGTGCGTCGGACAGGGAGGCCAGGACGGCGGCGAGCGAGATCAGCACCAGCCAGTTGAGGCCTGCCGCCAGCCAGAGGAGGCCATCGGTCAGGGCCGTGGCCATCTTGGCGCCGGTGCGATGGGTCGAGGTCGTCATGATCCGCACTCCGTTCGTGTCGGCGCCACCCTAAGGCGGGGCGCTTCACAAGCCGTTAACGTTTGCCGCGTCAGGCGCGCGGATGGGCGCGGTCGTAGATCTCCAGGAGGCGCGCCGAATCGACACCGGTATAGACCTGCGTTGTCGACAGGCTGGCATGGCCCAGCAGTTCCTGGATCGTCCGGAGATCGCCGCCGCCGGCGAGCAGATGGGTCGCGAAGGAATGACGCAGCGCATGGGGCGTCGCGCTGTCCGGCAGGCCGAGCGCACTGCGCATCCGCTGCATTTCGCGCTGGATGATCGCCGGCTGGAGCGGCCCGCCGCGCATGCCCCGGAAGAGCGGTTCTTCCGCCGCGAGCGCATAGGGGCAGAGCTTGCGGTAGCGCTCCACGCCCTCGAGGGCTGCAGCGATGAGGGGAACGATCCGCGTCTTGCCGCCCTTGCCTTCGATCCTGAGCGCGGCCGGGCTGCCCGCAAGATCGGCGGGGGTCAGCGACAGCGCCTCGGAGATGCGCAGGCCGCACCCGTAGAGCAGGGTCAGGAGCGCGGCGTTGCGCAGGGCGATCCAGGGTTCCTCCGCAAGCTGCTCGTCGGCGGAGACGACGGCGATCGCCTGGCGGTCGGTCAGCGGCTTCGGCAGCGACTTCGGCTGCTTCGGAGAGCGGATGGCGGCGGCGCCGGCCGCATTGGCGAGCCCCTTGCGCTCGAGATGGCGCAGGAAGGAGCGGATGCCGGCAAGCCCGCGCCCGAGCGTGCGGGCACCGGCGCCATCCCGGCGCCGTGCGGCGAGATAGGCGCGCAGATCGGCAGGCCGGAGCGCGCCGAGCGCGCCGAGCGAAGCGGGTGCGGCAAGATGACCCGTCAGGAAGGCCAGGAACTGGCGCGTGTCCCGTTCATAAGCGTCGAGCGTCTTGGCGGAAAGCCGCCGTTCGCCCGAAAGGCTCTCCATCCAGGCGCGTCGCTCGGCCAGCAGCCTGGCATCGGCGATGATCAGCAATTCGGTCATGAGATTCCGTCCAGCGTCGCGAACATCCTGCACCGATCCGCGTTAGCCATTGCCTAACGCGGTCCGGTTGACTGTCATTCTTCGATCATATTGAACTGCGATAGGTGCGCGTAATCTTAGCGGACGGACCCATGGTACGGCGAACTTCTCCCACGGCTTTCGGACATTTCGCTGAAACGCTCTCCCTCGTCTCGCACGGTCGACCCGGACATGTCGTCGATACGCTCATTGCCGAACGCGGCACGCGGATCGTGCGCCATCCGCTCTGGCCGGCGATGCGGCCGTTTCTCTATACGCTGCTCAACTACCGCCGGGCGATCGAATTCGCCAATGCCGTCGCCAACATGCCGGGATTCCAGGCTTTCGAGTTCCTGAGCAGGACGCTGAACCTCGACATCGTCGTGCGCAATGAGGAGCGGATACCCAAGGCGGGCGGCTTCCTGCTCGTCAGCAACCACCCGACCGGCATCGCCGACGGCGTGGCGGTCTTCGATCTCCTGAAGACCTGCCGGCCCGACATGATGTTCTTCGCGAACCGGGATGCGATTCGCGTCAATCCGCGATTCGTCGAGATGGTCATCCCGGTCGAGTGGCGGGACGAATACAAGAGCAAGCTCAAGACGCGCGAGACGCTGCAGATCACCAACCGGGCGATCTCCGAAGGCAAGGTCGCCGTGCTCTTCCCGTCGGGCCGCATTGCCTACTGGGGGGACGGGCGGCTCAACGAGCGGCCATGGAAGAGCTCCGCCGTGACGCTCGCCCGCAAGTACAATCTGCCGATCTTGCCGGTGCACATGAAGGCGCGCAATTCCGGCCTCTTCTACTGGCTCGCCAAATGGTCGACGGAACTGCGCGACATGACGGTGTTCCACGAGCTCCTGAACAAGAAGAGCAACCGCTTCGAGTTCACCATCGGCAATCTGATCCCGCCCGAGGCGCTCGACGGTGATCCG
>NZ_JAKGBU010000002.1:90018-126714 GCF_021555155.1 Rhizobium alarense | reverse complement strand
CGCCGCCGCGCCGGCTGCCGCAGAGCCCGAACCCGTGCTCGCGCCGGCAGGCCCGGTCCATGCCGCCCTGATGGTCCGCTTCGCCCGCGCCGGAGAAAACGGCATGCTGTCGACGGTCCTCGCCGACACGCTCGACGCGAGCCTCTGGCTCTCCGAGCGCATCCTGCTCGACCTTTCCGGGCGCCAGCTCGCCGAAACGCTCGTCGCGCTGGACCTCGACCGTCTCGACACCGTCTTCATCCTTGGCCGGGTCTACCCGCACCTGGCGATCGGGCGGGCCGAGGCGCTGCTCGATGCGATCCGTCGCGACGAGGCCTTCGAGCGGGTGCAAAGCTGGCAGCGGGCGGATCGTTACACCCATGCCGCGGCGGCCAATTCGGATCGACCCGACGATGGGACGGCATCGCATGGCGAGATCCTCCCCTTCGCGCAGCGTGCCGGTTAGAAGCCGCGGCGCCGTTCGGCGCGCACGCGGATCTGCTGGGCCTCGCGGCGGTCGGCCGAAAGCGCCGCAAACATCGTGATGGCGAACATGCCGGCGATCAGCGCGGCGAGTGCGGGCAGGATCATGGTCATGGCGGTTCTCCTGGGGTCGGGTGTCGGGCGTCTGCCCGTTGTCCCTTTCTCCCATGGACAAGCCGCCGGCGCTGTTACCGGCGGAACAGCCCGTCGGCTTCGCTGGGCGGCCGCTCCTCGCCCGCAAGCGTGATCAGCCCGTCGAGGCCGGCGACCTCCAGAGCGACGACCCAGAGATCGCCGTCGAAGCGGATCTCCCGCGTCAGCGCGTCGCTGACCGCCTCGCGCCCGCCGCGCTCGATGCGTCGCTCGAAGAGCCTGTCGCCGGTTTCCTCCCCGAAGAAGCTCTGCGGCGCCGGCGCATAGAGGCTTTCCGTTCCGTCCCGATGGTCGAGCCTCACGAAGATCGCCCCGCCGTCCTCGGCGCCGCGCCGCTCGACCGCGGCAAAGCCCCCGGCCGCAAAGGCCTTGCGGATGAGCGCGGAAACGAAGATGTCGGAGCGAAGGCGCATGCCGGCGCATACCGTGCCGCCGCCGGAGACGCAATGATCTTCTGCGGCGGGTCATACCAACCTGCACCGATATTGACCGATTGCGCCGGACCGTCTGTCGGCCACCGGCAGTGTCGCAAGGCAGGTTGGCATCAGACCTTGATGGCGAGCCTCAGCCCGCCCCAGTGGCGGCCGAGCACGGTGATCGGGGCGGAAATGTCCTTCATCAGGACGAAGCTGCCGCCGCCCATGTCGCGGCGGTAGGTCTGGACGAGGAAGGGTTCCTTGCCGCGGCCAGCGGCAAGCCCGACGCGGTCGTTGAAGATCCGCCGGTTGCGGCAGTTCGCCGTGTTCCAGGCGCTGTCGCCGGCACGCTGCGGCTGCGAGAACTGGCGGTTGTGCGTCGGCAGGTAGCCGTTGTCGTCGACCGCTGCGCAGAAGGCGATGCGCGGGCTCGTCGACAGCACCGGCTCCTGGATGTCCGGCAGCACGCGGTCGGTAAAGGCGGTAAACCGGGTCGTGTATTGCACCGGATCGCTGCCGGCGATCGGCTGGTAGCGCCGGTCGAACAGGTCGTCCATGCCGATGGCACCGGACTGCACGGCGGCCGTGAACCGCGCGGACACCTCGGCGGCAAGCGCGCTGACCGCGCGGATGAACGGCGTGTCCGGCGTCTCGATGCCGGCGCTGGCGGTCGCCTGGATGATGCGTTCCGAGATCGCGACGACCTCGCCGACGCGCCCGGACGCGCTCTGAAGATTGCCGCTGGATGTCGAAATCTCCGCCGAGGCGGATGCGAGGGACTTCGCGAAGGCCGCGCACTGCTGGTCGACCGATTCGGTCGTGCCGGCCAGCGAGGACGCGCTGTCGAGGATCTGCGACATCACCGCCTCGACGCCGGCGAAGGACGCCTTGACGGCGGATGCCGTGCCGCGCACGTCCTCGGCCGAGGCGCGCGCGCCGTTGCCCGCCACCACCAGCGCGTCGATGCGCGCGGTCAGTTCGGTGAGCGTCTGCTGGATCGATGCGGTGGTCTGCGAGGTTTGCAGCGACAGCGCCCGCACTTCCGCCGCGACGACCGCGAAACCCTTGCCGGCGTCGCCGGCCCGCGCCGCCTCGATCGCCGCGTTGAGGGCGAGCAGGTTCGTCTGGCGCGCGATGGTGCCGATTTCGTCGGCGAGCCGGCCGACGCTGCCGAGCGCTGTGGAAAAGTCGGAAATCCCGGTGCCGATCTCGTTCGACGTCGTCACCATGTGATCGATCGCCGTCAGCGACCCGTCGAGCTGGTTTGCCTGCTGGCCGAGGATGCGCCGCGCCTCGACGGCGAGCGAATCGGTGTCGCGCAGCGCGCGTGCCACGTCGCCGTTGGCCGCGGCGATGGCGCCGGCCGCCTCGTTGAAGCTGCGGAAAAGATCCACATGTTCCGCCGCCTGGCGCGCCGTGTCCTGGATCGTGCCCGCGATGTCGACGAGATGCACGCCGAGCGCGGAGGCCTCGCCCGCGAGCGTCGCGACGACCCGGCGCAGATCGGCCGGCGCCTCCGGCGAAGCCGCCGCGGCAACATCCTCGACATCAGCAAGTGCAACTTTGGCGTACAAATCCGGCCTCCCGCGTATCACAAGAGCATCGCTGCGCATGGTTAACGAAGCATTGACGGGCCACGAACCTGTAGGCGTAAGACTTTCGTCGAATATCGTAGCGTCAGAAGGAAAGGATGAAATCTGCCGTCGTGAGTTCGGCCTGGAAGTTCTGCAGGCGGATGGCGAGATCCGCCTCGCCGTCCCCGTCGACGTCGCCGAGGACCAGTGTGTCGCCATTGCCCTTCTGCCTGTAGCGCAGTTCGCCGGCAGTGCCGGAGAAGGCTGCCTCGCCCACGAAGGCGAACGGCTGGTGACCGCTCGTCGTCCGGTCCGCATCGATCGGCGACAGGTCGATGATGTCGAAGTGCCGGCGGTTGAAGTCCGTGATGACGTCCCGGCCGGTCTTGTCCGCCGGCGACCACGCGACGCGCGCGAACTGGAAGACGTCTGCACCCGCGCCGCCCGCGAGCGTGTCGCGCCCCCGGCCTCCGGCGAGCAGGTCGGTATCCTGTCCGCCGAACAGGAAATCGTTGCCGCGCCCGCCATACGCTTCGTCGATGCCCTTTTGCCCGAAAACGGCATCCCCGCCGCCGTTCCCGAGCAGAATGTCGCGGGCGCCGCCGCCATAAAGCAAATCGTCTCCCGGCCCGCCCTTGACGACGTCGCGGCCCGCAGCCCCCGAAACGGCGTCGCTGCCAAGGCCGCCAATCAGGATGTCGCGCCCCTTCGAGCCCACCAGGGTGTCCGCGCCGTGCTCACCGTATATCGTGTCCCGGCCCGCGCCACCGTAGAGCTGGTCGGCGCCGAGCCCTCCGAACATCATCTCGGCGCCGCTATAGCCATAGATCACGTCGTTTCCGCCGCCGCCGCCGATGAGATCGTTTCCGGCCGTCCCGTAGATCTGCTCGCCGTTCGCGGAGCCGATGATCGTGTCGTCGCCCTTCAGCACCTCCTCGACGAAGCCGCTGAACCAGCCGAGCGTCTCGATCCCCCGCTGCATTTCGACGGCGGAGAGCGACAGGTCCTCGAAGGCGATGATCGGATCACCGTCCCTGGTGAAGAACCGGACGGCCGTGACCGTGCCGGCGGTTGCGTCGCTGCCGTCGAAGGCAAGATCCTCGCCGACAAGCACCATGCGCACGCCGTTGTCGGCGGCAAAGACCGCCCGCTCGCCCGTGCTGTTCTTAAGCGTCAGGTCGCCGTACCACATGAGGTAGAAATGCGCGTAGGCACCGAGGCCCTCGTACCAGGTCACCGTCGCCATTCCCGCCCTCCCGCTCGCGGCCGATACCGCCGTCCGGCCGTCGCCCGGCACGACCGACAGATACCACCTGTGCCAGCGGCAGCGCACGGAAAAAATCAGGTGCTGTGACGCAGCCGGCCGCCGGGTTGCCCTCAGAGCGCGCCGATTTCCTTCAGCTTGCCGAGCACCATCTCGTTCGGCTCGCCGGTCTCCGGCAGCCGGTAGTGCTTCTCGAAATGCCGGATGGCGTTGCGGGTCTTCTGGCCGGCGATGCCGTCGACGGTCACGTCCCCGTAGGCGATATTGCTGAGGCCCTTCTGGATCTGCATCACCATCTCGCTCGGCAGGGAGGGCGGCACCGCGGCGGTCACCTCCGGATCGGCCTCGGCCTCGAGAATCGCGGCGGCGACGGGATCGACCGCCCGCGACGAGGTCGCCGTCTCGGCGGCATCGAACGGCCGCTCCTCGGGCACGACCATCGCCGTCTCGACGGCGTCGGCGCTGAGCGCTGCAAGCAGCCTGTCGCTCGGTTCTCCCGTGACGGCAAGGCCGCGCCGCTCCTCGAAGGCCCGGATCGCGGCAACCGTCTCGTCGGTCAGCAGGCCGTCGGTTTCCCGCGCGAAGAAGCCCTGCCGGGCGAGTTCCGTCTGGATGCCGCGCACGAGCTGCGACGGGACCGCCGCGGCCGCCTCCCCCTCGCGCTCGATGACGAACGTGGTCATGTCCTCGGGCGGACGCTTCAGGGCGGAGAAGCCGAGCGAATTCTGGCCAAGGCGCGTCTTCATGATCGGCGACGGATGGCCGCCGGGCTGGTACCAGAGCGCATTGGCCGCGACGAAGCCGAAGACCACCGCAAAGGCCGCACCGCCGCCGATGCCCGCCGGATGGCGGGCGGCGAAGGTGGCGAGCGCGATCACCGCGCGGATCGCGATGCCGGGACGCGCCTGCCGCGGTTTGCCGCGGGCCGGGCCGCGGCTCTTTTCAGGCGGTTTTCGCACGCGCGGCGTCATCGTCGCTCTCCTCGTCATTCTCGATCGACCCGGTCCCGAGGCTCCTCCCCTGCCCCGTGGAACCGGCCGAATTGCGGTTGCGGACATCGAGCCGCGGTGGAAACTCCGCCAGGCGCGGCTGTTCCTCGGCATGGGCCGCAGCGCTGGCGATGCCTGAGCCGTCTGCCGGCACGCGGATCGTGATCACCGTGCCTTCGCCCGGCCGGCTTTCGATCGCGAAGGAGCCGCCGTGCAGCGCGACGAGGCCCTTGACGAGCGACAGGCCGAGCCCTGTGCCCTCGTAGCGGCGGGTATATTCGTTCTGCACCTGCACGAAGGGCTGGCCGATCAGCGAAAGCTTGTCGGCCGGAATGCCGATGCCCGTGTCGCTGACGACGAGCACCAGATCGTCCGCCTCGCGCAGCGCGTCGATCGTCACGATGCCGCCGCGGTCGGTGAACTTGATGGCATTGCCGACGAGGTTGATCAGCACCTGCTGCAGCGCACGCTGGTCGGCATTGGCCTCGCCGAGCTCGCGGGCGATGCGGCTCGTCAGCTGGATGCCTTTTTCCTTCGCCTGCAGTCCGAGCATCTTCTCGCAGGCCCGCACGCAGTCGGCGACCGCGAAAGGCTCCGGCAACAGCTCGTAGCGGCCCGCCTCGATCTTGCTGACGTCGAGCATCGTGTTGACGACCGACAGCAGGTGGCCGCCCGACTGGTGGATGAGCGCCACATATTCCCGCTGACGGTCATTCTCCAGCTTGCCGAAATACTCGCCGGCCAGGATGTCCGAGAAGCCGAGGATGGCGTTGAGCGGCGTGCGCAGTTCGTGGCTGACGGCGGCGAGGAAACGGGTCTTGGCATCGTTCGCCGATTCGGCCTCCGACGCCTTGCGGGCGTTCTCCTGGCGCAGTGCGATCTCACCGGATATGTCGCGCGACTGCACGAGCAGGCCGGCGAAGGCACCTTCGGCGTCGCGGCGGGCCGTCATCTCGGCGCGCATGTGCACGAACTGTTCCTCGCGGGCGGACTGGCGGCGGCGTTCGAGCCGCAGCTCGACGCTGAGGCCTTCGGCGCCCTGGCGCAGCCGGTCGATTGCCTGCACGAAGCCGAGGCGGTCGGAGACGTGGATCTGGTCGAGGAAACCGCGGCCCGCCGGATCGCGCAGCCAGGCGAGCGTTTCGGTCCGGTCGCGGCCGTGCACGGCCGTCACGAGGCCGCGCTCGTCGTGCAGCGTCACGAGGCCGGCAAAGAGGTCATAGGGCGAAGAGGGCTCCTGCTGCGCAGGGTCTTCCGCACGCGGCAAGGCGGCCCGAGGCGCCGGCCGGTCGCCGAGCGCGCGCATCGCGGCGGCGGTCAGCAGCACGCCGGCCGCACCGAGGGCGGCACCGACGGGGAGCGCTGTCGAGAGCGGCAGAACGGCGGAAAGCGCCAGCGGCGTGGCCGGCACGAGGGCAAGTGCCGCGACCGACGTCAGCCGGAGGCGCCGGTCGCCGGCGGCATCCGGCGAGGAAGCGCGACCGCCGCCGATGACGGTCATCCAGCCCGCCATTCGTCCAGCGATGTCTCTCGTAAGGCGCAACGCAATACCCTGCCTACAGTTGTTCTTTTATAGGGTCCCAAATTCGCATCGGCGACTTAAGGAAAGAATAAATGCCGCCGCTGTTGCGGGGCCGAAAAAGGCCAAAAAATCCCGTTTCGGGGCAATTCACCGGCTATTCGCCGATCGTGGTTAATGGGGCGTAAGCGCCTAGAAATACGGCATTTTCCGGTTCATGTTAACCTCTGTGGCGAAGGCCCTGCCGGCAAAGGCCCACGGCCCCGGCACACCGCCCGCACCCCGCCTGCCACGATGCTTAACGGCTTTCGCTAAAATCCGCGTAAAAGGCGGAGGAACCGGCCGATCGTTCGAATTTTACACAAATCTGCTGAAAACCCGACCTATTCCCGCAATGGGGAATTTCCATCCGCCGCGTAGTCTCGCATCAAGGTTCAAGAAGGACCGGATCCGGCAACGACCGGAAGACGCGGGGCAAAGGCCTGAAGAGCCGGGCCCCTCGAAACGAGGATGGGCAAGACGATGTGGTTTCTGATCAAGGGAACGTTCTGGTTCTCGCTGGTGCTGGTGCTGCTGCCGTTCCTGGACACGGCTGCGAGCTCGAAGCTCGAACGCGGCCCGAGCGTCGAACTCGGCGATACGTTCGCTGCGGCCAGCGAAGCGCTCACCTATGTCCGCGCCATCTGCGAGGAAAAGCCGGATGTCTGCGAAAAGGGCGCCGAGACCTTCGTGGCCCTCGGCCACCGCGCCCGGGAAGGCGCCAAGGTCGCCTACAAGCTCCTCGACACGCAATTCGCCGATCCCGACCTCGCGGCCGGCGTCGGCCAGCCGCTGCCCGAGCCCGCCGGCGGCGAGACCGTCGCGAAGGCCGAGGCGGCCGACACGGTCATCACCGGCACGATCGCCATCCCGACCCGCCGCCCCGACCGCACGGAATAGTCCGGGCCGACGATTTCAAGCCTGCCTGCCTTGTTGCCTGATGCAACCGCCGCGAGGAACGCCCATTGCCTCGCGGCGTTTTCTTTTTTGGCAGGGCGCATCAACCGGATGCATTTTGCCGGGCGGGTTCAAATCGTCCTCCGGCTGGCCTATATGAGAGCCAACGAAACAGCGGACACGCCATGGCAGACCTCGCCCGGATCATCGACGACTTCGCCTATCTCGAGGAGTGGGAAGACCGCTACCGCTATGTGATCGAACTCGGCAAGGCTCTGCCCGACCTTTCCGACGACAAGCGTACGGCGGCCAATAAGGTGCAGGGTTGCGCCAGCCAGGTCTGGCTCGTCACCCATTCGGCCACGGGCGAGGACCCGGTCCTGACCTTCGAGGGCGATTCGGACGCGCATATCGTGCGCGGCCTGGTGGCGATCGTGCTTGCCGTCTATTCCGGAAAACAGGCGTCCGAGATCGCAAGGCTCGACGCGCTCGACGTCTTCAGCAGGATCGGCCTCGTCGAGCACCTGTCGCCCCAGCGGGCGAACGGCCTGCGCTCGATGATCCGGCGCATCCGCGAGGAAGCCGTCGGCCGCCTGGCGGCGGCCTGACCCGGCCGGGCGGTCTTCACGATCGCAGCCCGGACGCCGGCGGGCGGAAATCCGCCGCACCCCAGGCGTGGCGCTGCCGCGCCGGCGCCGGCGGCGGATCGTAGTGGCGGGCAAGCGCCATCAGCGCGGCGCGCAGCATGAGCTTCGCCGAGCGCACCGGCCACTGGCGCTCGCGCTCCACCGTCTCGAGCCCCTTTGAAAAGCAGCAGACGTCGAGCGCCACGCCGGCAAGTTCCGGCCCCATCGCCTCGACGGCGCGCGCGACGCGGGCGCGGGCGGCAACAGCGCTGTCCGTCAGGTCCCGGCCGCCCCCCGCCTCGCCCTTCATGCGGCTGGCAATGCGCGGTTCCCAGCGCATCGTGAGGCGCGGCTGCAGGCCGGCGCGCTGGAAGTCGCCGGCCAGCCGCTCGCCTGCCGCAAGCGCCGTCTCCGGCAGGAAGGGCTGGCCGGCCCGGTCCTTCAGCCGCGACAAGGCCCCGAGCGGCGATTCGGCCACATCCGCGAGCACCCGGCGCCGGGTGCCGTCCGGCTCGGCGATCGTGCGTTCCTCCAATGCCCCGTGCTGGGCGCGGAAATCCTCGCCCGAAACGAGGCGACGCTTCAGAAAGCGGCGGGTCTCGTCCGACGGCATGAGGCGGTCGCCGTCGCGCCGTGCGAGACCGAGGCGAAGCGCGGCATCGACGAGACCCGCGGAAACCGTGGTCGCCGGCCCCTCCTCCGTCCGGAGCGCCACCATCCCGTCGGGGCGCGGCGCGAGCCGGGCGCCGGCATGCCGGGCGAGGAAGGCGAGCATGGCCGCGAGCCGCCGGTCCGCGCCGGCCTTGATGTGCCGGCCATCGCTCATCGGTCGAAGCCTCCGACCGGGCCAAAGACGGTGAGCACCATGCGCTCGGCGGTCGCCAGAAACGCATCGAAGGCCGGCTGGTCGCGGCGATCCTCGACGACGTTGCAGGCATGGCCGACCGTGGTGCGGTCGCGCCCGAAGGCAAGCCCGATCTCCGTCAGCGAAATCTGCAGCGCCACATGGCAGAGATACATGGCGATCTGGCGCACCTGGCAGCCGGCGCGGCGGCTGTCGCGACGGTGCAGCACGCGATCGCCGGCGAGCAACACCAGCTCCGCCACGAGCTGCCGCACGATGCGGCAGACGGTGGCGGCAGGCACGGGCGTATCGGCCGGCAGGCCGGCCGCCTCCCGTGCGGCCGGCGCCGGCCGGTCGGCAGCCTTGACCTCCAGACCCGCCCGTTGCCGGGCTGCGCAGTGTGCGACGAGCCGTTCGGCCGGTCCCGCGTCGACATCGGATTGCTGGGGCATGACATCACTCCTTATAGGAATTTATTCATACACCCTAGTGAAAGCACGGGGACGAATGAAGCGCCCACGCGCAACTCTGCATTGAAAACCCTGAGAAAATCGAGACAAACGTCCCCGCCCGTCGTCGCGAGACGACCGAAAGGCCGAAACGGCTGCGTGAAAAGCGAATGAAACCGGCGATCGGCAGGGACCTGAAGCGCCCCGCACGATCTAGGTATATTTTCCCAATATTATCTTTGACAAACCCACATTGATTTGATACAAGAATCCTCAGCAAGTGGGTTTTGGGTGTCAGCATGTCGGTCCTGTCGAGGGAATATTTTCACAACGAGGCAGCAGCCTTCGAGCATGTGGAAAGCATTCTATGGCCGGGGGGCCCGGTTTGCCCCCATTGTGGCTGCATGGGTCGCGTCTACAAGCTTGAAGGCGTTTACACGAAGCCTTCGAAGAAGAACCCGGAAGGCGTCGAGCGTCACGGCTTGAAGAAGTGCGGCGAATGCCGGAAGCAGTTCACGGTTCGCATCGGCACGATCTTTGAGGAAAGCCATATCCCGCTCCACAAGTGGCTCCAGGCGATCCACCTGATGTGCTCCAGCAAGAAGGGCATCAGCTCTAACCAGCTTCACCGCGTTCTGGAAATCACGCTCAAGTCGGCGTGGTTTCTGTCGCATCGCATTCGTGAAGCCATGCGGGAGGGCAATCTTGGCCCGATCGGCGGCAATGGCAAGATCGTTGAGGCGGACGAAACCTATTTCGGCAAGAAGTCCGGCCCGGCTCCGACGATGACGACGAGCGGCAAGCCGTTCACGAAGTCTGGCAAGACCGGCCCGGCTCACAAGCGCGCCGTGCTCGGTCTTGTGGAACGTGGCGGCGCGGTTCGCACCTTTCATGTCGAGAAGGCCAACACCGACAACGTTGCTCAACTGGTGACGGAGAACGTCCATCACGAAAGCGCGCTCTACACGGACGAAAGCCGCCTTTACACGAAGGTTGGCGCTCGCTTCGCGGATCACCAGACCACGAAGCACTCGGCCAAGGAATATGTCCGCTACGAAGGCGACGCGGTCATTCATTCGAACACGATTGAGAACTATTTCAGCGTATTCAAGCGCGGCATGAAGGGCGTCTATCAGCACTGTGCCGAGAAGCACCTGCACCGCTATCTGGCGGAATTTGATTTCCGCTATAACCGTCGTATTGGCCTCGGCGTAGATGACAATGCTCGCGCGTTTGAAGCGTTGGTCGGCGTTCTCGGTAAGCGTCTCACCTATCGGAGAACTCACGCGGTCTGAAATTCGTTATGCTAAGCCGAAAGGGCGATAGCGGACCAAGGTGCCGCATGTTAGGGTTTCTGGGACGATGGTGCCATAAAGATGATTTATCAGGAATTTTGGAAAGAACGAATTGCACTGCCAACATACCGAGTAGTGGATGCTGCTCGGTATGCGGGGACGACTGCGCAAACCATAGGGAATTGGCAGCGCCTCGTATCTGGCGCTTCAGCTATCGGGCATCGTGACCAACGCCAGCACCTTTCCTATCTCCAACTCATTGAGGTCGGAGTAGTGGCAGCGATGCGCAAGGGCGGCGTACCACTGAATGCCGTTCGTAGTGCCCGTGATTACTTGGCGAAGGAAATGAACGCGGAGTTCCCGTTCGCGCAGTACGAGTTCAAGACCGATGGGAAGAGTCTCATTCTCGATTCTGAGGCTGTCGATAAGTCTGTCAAAGACAAGCTGATTGTTGTCAGCGAAAGCGGCCAATACGCTTGGAAGGAGATATTGCAGAGCCTCTTGCGGGCGTTTGAGTATCCTTCGGACGGAAACGGCCCCGTAGTTAAATGGCGCGTTGCAGGTGCAGAAGAGCCGATAATAATAGATCCCCGTATTTCCTTCGGTTCGCCCGTGGTAAGAGGCATTCCGACATGGATGCTCAAAGAGCGATGGGAGAGCGGCGAAGGTCTCCGGGACATTGCTGAGGACTACGGGCTAGAACCTTCGGACGTTATGGCCGCACTTCGTTTCGAAAAGACCGATATTGACATTGAGCGTCCTAACCAGTGGGTCCATTAACACTCTTCTTCGATAGGACTTTTGGCACGCGCCTACCCAAAGCGCTATCTTCGATGAATCCTCCGGTGACTATCAAGTGGCACCAAGAAGAAGGGTTTGCAATCGACGCGCCTGACGATGAGTGGTTAGGTAAGGTTGGGCCGAAACGATGGGTAGTTATCAGCCAAGATCGAAAATGGCATACTGTAGAATCCGAGCTTGCAGCTATCAAACAGCATAATATACGGTGTTTTTATCTTCCATGCGCTAGCGACCCTCGGTGGTTTTCTCTGTGCCTCTTCACCAAGATACATGAGAAAATCATGGAACTGGCGGACAGTGAGACGCCACCTTTCATCTTCGACGTAACGAAGAAAGGGAAATTCCAATTGGTAAACCTGCCATGACCGAAAGAAAACTGCAGATTGACAAATTCCGCGAGGCCGCCCGCGAGCTTGAAGCGGACGACGATGAAACGCTCTTTGACCAGCGTCTAGGAAAGCTCGTCAAAGCGCTGCCGCCGAAAGATCAGAAACCGAATGAAAAGAAGGCCGTCGAATAGGCGGGTTTTTTAATGGAGAGAAAAATAAAACTGTCAATTCTGCATTGGATAGCGAAAGCAATGGGAGTTCTTATCCATGTGAACGGCATGCCTTATGGAGTAAACCATACTACGCAGAAACAGGAAAATCTCACTTCATCCATTTATCTCTGATGAAGCTTGAAACTTCATCAGACAGGTTTTGCCAAGCCGCCACATTATTGGTCGCATCCACCACATACAACGTGTCGTTCTTGTCCATGAGTGGCCACAGGGCATCCACTGCCTGGCTAGGCGTGAGAGACGAGTTCACATACCAGAATGATTTGTGAATTTTTGCCCAACCACCAAGAGTCTTAATTTTTGCTATTAAAGGCTCGTAGTCCTGACCGGGTGAATTTAGGTCATAAGATATATGCAGATTATTGGCCATTTCGAATCTCCTCAACCTAGAGACTCAACATATCAGATTCTCGCGTGGGTGTGTGAAAGATAATATTAGGTATATTTTCCTTCGACACAAAAGGCCGACCCGAAGGTCGGCCCTGCGCATCCTGTATCTGGTGTTTATTTGCCCTTGCGGCGCTGGCCGAGGCCCATTTCCTTGGCCAGGCGCGAGCGGGCTTCCGCATAGGCGGGCGCGACCATCGGATAGTCGGCCGGCAGGTCCCACTTCTCGCGGTATTCCTCGGGCGTCATGCCGTAGTGGGTCATCAGGTGACGCTTCAGCGACTTGAACTTCTGGCCGTCCTCGAGGCAGATGATATAGTCGTTCTGCACCGACTTGCGGATCGGAACCGGCGGCTTCGGCTTCTCGCTCGGCGCGGCCACTTCGACGACCGCAGCCGGCTTGGACGTATTCTGCAGTGCAGAATGTACGTCGGAAATCAGGCCGGAAAGTTCGCCGACCGGCACGACGTGGTTGCTGACATAGGCCGCGACGATGTCTGCGGTCAGTTCGACCAGCGCATCGGATCCGTTGCCCGAGGATATGTCCGTCATCTCATTCTCCTGTCCGTTCGCCTGCCGGAAACGACGCCGGCGACGAGATAGCTAAACAATTCACGCAAAGCATCTGCTGCAGAGTACCGCTGTTTCTCGATACGAAGGCACACCGAGGGCTGCCTCTACAAAACCGGCAATATTGATTGATTATGATCGGGCCGTCGATTTGTTACCGAATATTGCTGAAATCGGCGGCCAACTTCGAGCCGCATTCCACTTAATTCAACCGTAACTGGAAATCGTAGGTGACCAAAATCAGATCAGCTGCTTTACTTGCGTCTGAATAGCACCTCTGATCAGAAAGTCCAATATTATTTTATTCACCGCGCCAAACAGCTATCCAGATCCCGCAACGAAGGTGCATAAAGCGCGATCGCATCGCTGATGCTTCGAACGTTGTTGTCAACGCGCGAAGCTACATCCTCATTTCTTCTTACGGTCGTGCATTTCGTCAAGAACCGAAGGTTTTTGCAGGCGATAGCCGGATTGGTGCGCCGCCTTGGCGACGAGATGGGCCGCGACCGGGGCCGTCAGGATGAAGAAGACGAAACCCGCGACGGCACGCGTCAGCGTCGCCAGTTCGTAGGAATGGATGCCGGCGGCGATCAGCATCAGCCCGGAACCGACGGTGCCTGCCTTCGACGCGGCGTGCATGCGGGTATAGACGTCCGGCAGGCGCAGCAGGCCGAGCGCGGCGAGGAAGGCGAAGATGCCGCCGACCACCAGCATGGCCGCGACCAGAAGCGAAAGCACGAGATCCACCATGTCAGCGCCTCCTCGTCTTCTTGTGCCGCGCCGCGCCGCCCGGCCGCGCCGCCGGCGCCGCAGTTCCGGCTTCGTCGGCGGGCATGCCCTGGGCCATCAGGAAGCGGGCGAAGGCGACGGTGGCGAGGAAGCCGACCAGGCCGAGCGCGATCGCGATGTCGACATAGAGCGTATAGCCGGTCTTGATCGCCTCGACCGCGACGAAGCCGATGGCGATCGCCACCAGCATGTCGAGCGCGACGATCCGGTCCGGCAGCGTTGGGCCCGTGATGACGCGCCAGATGGTGATGAAGAAGGCCGCACATGTCAGCAGGAGAGCAACCCAGGAAGCGGCGGAGATGATGGTTTCGGGCGACATCAGCGGAACGCCTCCATGATCTTTTTCTCGAAGCCGTTCGCAATGTCGCGGCGCGCCGCGACCGGGTCGGAACAGTCGATCGCATGCACGAAGAGCGTCCTGCGGTCGTCGGAGACGTCGACGGAGAGCGTGCCCGGCGTCAGCGTGATGAGATTGGCGAGCAGCGTGATCTCGAAATCCCGGTCGACGGTCAGCGGAAAGGCGAAGATGCCGGGCTTGAGCTCCATCCTCGGGCTCGCCACCAGCACCGCCACCTTCCAGGCGGACAGCGCCAGTTCCTTGAGAAAGAGCAGAGCCAGCGACAGGATGCGCCGGGTGCGCGAGACATAACCGAGGCTGTGCACCTCGCCGCGGATCAAAACGAGCGAGAGCGTGCCGAGCGCGAAACCGAAGGCGAGGTTGAGCGCGGTGAAGCTGCCGCTCACCGCCGCCCAGGCGAGCGCCAGGAAGACATTGTTGATGAAGAGCCTCATGGTCTGCCTCCTTCCGGGAAGACGGAGCGGATATAGGCGGAGGGTTCGGCGAGCACGCCGGCCGCCGACTGGATCGACGACAGCAGCGCCTCGGGAAAGAACCCGGCCGCGACCGCGATCAGCGTCAGCGCCGCGAGCGGAACGAGCGCGCTTGCCGGCACGCCGCCGGCCGGCGGCGGCAGTTCGGGCAGCGCCGGCCGCCAATAGGCGAGCACCCAGACGCGTCCGACGGCGATCGTCGTGAGGAAGCCCGTCAGCAGCACGATCGCCGCCAGCCACCAGGCGCCGATGTCGAGCGCCGCCTTGGCGACCATCACCTTCGGCCAGAATCCGGAAAAGGGCGGCAGGCCGGAGACGGTGAAGAACAGCACGAGCGACAGCGTCGCGAACGGCGCGGAGCGCCGGTAGAGGCCCGACAGCGCATGCAGGCTGAAATTGCCCGAAAGCCGGCCGGCAATGCCGACCGCCATGTAGAGCGCCGTCATCACCACCATGGAATGCAGCGCGTAGAAGATGGCGCCGCCGATGCCGCCCGGGCCGCCGAGCGCGATGCCGGCGAGCATGACGCCGATGCCCGAGATGACGAGATAGCCGAGAAGCTTGCGGATGTCGCTCTGGCCGAGCGCGCCGAGCGATCCGAGGACCATCGTGGCGGCGGCAACCAGCGCCAGCACGAAGCTCAGTTCCTCCCGCTCGACCGGAAACAGCATGACCATGGTGCGCAGCAGCGCATAGATGCCGACCTTCGTCAGCAGGCCGGCAAAAAGCGCCGAGACGACGATCCTCGGCGTGTGGTAGGAGGCGGGCAGCCAGAAGTTGACCGGGAAGGCGGCGGCCTTCATGCCGAAGGCGAGGACATAGAGGGCGGCGAGCGTCATCAGCGGCAGCGTGCCGCGCATCGCCTCGGCCTTCAGCGCGATGTCGGCCATGTTCAGCGTGCCGAAGAGACCGTAGAGATAGCCGGTGCCGATCAGGAACAGCGTCGTGGCGACGAGGTTCAGGAAGGCGTATTTGATGGCGCCGTCGATCTGCTCCTTCTCGGAGCCGAGCACGAGCAGGCCGAAGGACGAGATCAGCAGCACCTCGAACCAGACATAGAGATTGAAGATGTCGCCGGTCAGGAACGCGCCGGAGACGCCGGCCATCAGCAGCATCAGGAAGGGATAGAAGCCGTAGCGCCGGCCGCTGCCGTCGACGTCGCCGGCGGCATAGACCGCACCGGCGAGCGCCACGACGGCGGAGGTGAGCGCGAAAAGCGCGCCGGCGAGGTCGACCGTGAAGGCGATGCCGAAGGGCGGCAGCCAGCGGCCCATGACCATGGTGACGGGCCCGGCCGCGGCGACATGCCGGAGCAGGGCCGCGTCGATCCCGACGAGCACGGCGGCGGCCGCAATGCCGAGGCCGGCCTGCAGCCGGATCTCCTTGCGCAGCATCAGGAGCAGCGCGCCGGCAAGAAGGCACCAGGCGACGGGCAGGATCACCAGCCAGTCGGCCGGCGCAACGGGCGAAAGGACGAGAGCCTGCGACAGGTCGGAAACGGGGCTTGCGGATGCGGCCATGGGTCCAGTCTCTCCGCTCTCAGTAGCCGGTCGGCGGCAGCGGCTCGCCTTCGGGCTCGGCGACGCGCATCTCGTTGCCGTTGTCGGTGCCGAGGTCCTGGTAGGCGCGGTAGACGAGCACCAGCAGGAAGGCGAAGAACGAGAAGGAAATGACGATCGCCGTCAGGATCAGCGCCTGCGGCAGCGGGTTGGCGGTGAGCCCGATCTGGGCCCCGGCCCCGTCGGGAATGATCGGCGGCACCTCGCGCATCAGCCGGCCCACCGTGAAGAGCAGGAGGTTCACCGCATTGCCGAGCAGCACGACGCCGAGCAGAACGCGCACCAGGAATTTCGACAGCATCAGGTAGACGGCGGCGGCGAAGAAGAAGCCGATGAGGATCGAGAACAGCGCTTCCATCAGATGTCGTCCCTCTCCTCGAGCGCCAGCGCGATCGAGGTTATGGCGCCGACGACGACCAGATAGACGCCGGTGTCGAACAGCATGACCGTCGACAGCGGCACCTCCACGCCGAGGAACACGGGATAGATCCAGAGGCCGGTCATGAAGGGCACCGCGAGGACGATCGACAGCAGCCCGGCGACGCAGGCGATGAACAGGCCGAAGGCGGCGATGGTCATCGGATGGAACCAGATCGCCCGGCGCACCGGCGCGACGCCGCAGGCGATGCCGTAGATCGCCAGCGCAGAGGCGGCGATCAGCCCGCCGATGAAACCGCCGCCCGGCTCGTTGTGGCCGCGCAGCAATACGAAGACGGAGAACAGCACCATCAGCGCCGTGAGAAAGGGCGCGATGGTCCGGAAGATCAGCGTGTTCATGCCTTCGTCTCCCCGCCCGCCGCTTCGCTCTCGGCGGGCCTGCCGATGCGGATGCGGATCAGCGACAGGATGGCAAGGCCCGTCACCATCACCACCGCGATCTCGCCCAGCGTGTCCGTGCCGCGGAAGTCGACGATGATGACGTTCACCACGTTGGCGCCGTGGGCGATCGCCTTGGAATAGAGGTTGAAGAAGTCGGTGAGCGCCATGTCGAAGCGGCCCTGCGTGACCTTCAGCAGATAGAGCATGAAGCCGAGGCCGCAGGCGGTGGCGATCACCGCGTCCGGCAGCTTTTCGCGCAGCGGCCGGTGGTCGCGCGGCTCGAGCCTCAGCCGCGTCATCACGAGGGCGAGGATGACGACCGAAAGCGTCTCCACCATGAACTGGGTGAAGGAGAGATCCGGCGCGCCGAAGAGCAGGAAGAGCACGGCGACGGCAAAACCCTGGATGCCGAGCGCGAGGATGGAGTTCAGGCGGTTGGCGGCCGTCAGCACGCCGATGATGCCGAAGACGGCAAGCGCCATGAACGCCAGTTCCTGGAACTGCGCGTCGGCCGGCCAGGCAGGCAGGCGCGGCCATTCACCGTACCAGGCGATCGGTGTGATGAGCGTCAGCGCGATCACCGCGAAGGTCACCGTCATGTAGACTTCCATCCGGCCCGGCTGCGTGAGGCGGGCGGCACGGGCGGAAAACCGCACGAGGCCGGTCATCGCCTGGTCGAAGCCGCGGTCCGGCCCCCAGCCGATATCGGCGACGAGACGGTCGGCCGCAGCGCGCGCCCGGTCGAGCGCGCTGTAGACCGCGACGCCGAGCGCGATCGTCAGCAGCGACAGGCCGAGCGCGATGCCGAGATGCGGCAGCGGCGAAATCGAGACGGTCTGCGGCTCTCCGGCGATGGCCGATGCGAGCGGCGAGGAGACGAAGAGGTGGGTGCCGGCCGCCAGCAGGCCCGCGACGAGACCAAGTCCCCCGAGCGACAGGGGGCCGAGCCAGAGGAGCGCCGGCCCGTCATGCGCGTGTTTCGGCGTCTCGACCGCCGGCCCGAGGAAGGGTTTGAGCGCAACCGCGAAGGCGACGGCGAACATCAGCCCGTTGCCGACAACGACGGCGGCGGTCAGCATCGCGCCGCGAAGCTCGCCTGTCCAGAGCGCCGCATAGACCTCCTCCTTGGCGAGGAAACCGAAGAAGGGCGCGACGCCGCCCATGGAGAGCGCGGCAAGAAGGGCGGCGGCGAAGGTGAGCGGCATGGCGCGCCGCAGACCGCCGAGGCGGGTGATGTCGCGCGTACCCGCTTCGTGGTCGATGAGCCCCGCCACCATGAAGAGCCCGCCCTTGAAGAGCGAATGGGCGACGAGATAGAGCGCCGCTGCCGCCGCCGCATGCTGCGAACCGAAACCGGTCAGGAGGACGAGCAGGCCGAGAGAGGCGACCGTCGTATAGGCGAGCATCAGCTTGAGGTCGGTCTGGCGGATGGCGAGCACGCCGCCGACGATCAGCGTCGCCGCGCCGAAGACCGGCAGGATCGTTTCCCAGGCCGGCGTGCCGCCGAAGACCGGGTTGAGCCGCATGACGAGATAGACGCCGGCCTTTACCATGGTCGCCGAATGCAGGTAGGCCGAGACCGGCGTCGGCGCCTCCATGGCGTTCGGCAGCCAGAAATGGAACGGAAACTGCGCCGATTTGGTAAAGGCCCCGCCGAGCAGCAGGATCAGCATGGCGAGATAGAACGGGCTCGCCCGCACCTCCTCTCCGAAGGAGAGCAGCAGCGACAACTGGGTGATGCCGGTGACGTTCCACAGGATGATGAGACCGGCGAGCAGGAAGAGCCCGCCGCCGCCGGTGACGACCAGCGCCTGCAGCGCCGCGCGGCGCGCGGCCTCGCGCGCATGGTCGAAGCCGATCAGCAGGAACGAGGTGACCGAGGTCATCTCCCAGAAGATGAAGAGCATCAGGAAGCTGTCGGACGCGACGAGCCCCAGCATCGATCCCATGAACATCAGGATGAAGGAGAAGAAGCGTCCCTGGTGCTCGTGGCCCTTCAGATATCCGCCGGAATAGAGCACGATGAGGGTGCCGATGCCCGAGATCAGCAGAAGAAACGTCTGCGACAGGCCGTCGATCAGCCAGGAAAAGCTGACATTGTAGGACGGCACCCAGGCATAGCCGCCGGTGACGATCTCGCCGCGCGCGATCTCCGGGGAAAAGCCGAGGAAATGCAGGAAGATCGCGGCCGGAGCGAGGGCGAGCGGCCAGGCGGCGTTGTGACCGAGCAGACGCGTCAGCCAGGGAGCGAGCAGGGCGGCCAGGAACGGCAGACAGAAGGCGATGAACGTCAAGGCCGGTGTGTCTGCGAACATGCCCTCTCCTTCTGCGTGATGGCGGTGCCGGTGCGGCCCTTCTTCAGGCCGCCGGTTCTACGTCGGTATGGCGGAAATCGCCACCCTTGAAAAGCAGCGGCGCCAATTTTTCGCCGCGTTCTCCCCGGATCGGGGCCGGCGCCGCCGGCTCGCGTCGGCCCCCGGCAGAATCCGGCATCGCGTCGAGGCCCTGTGTGCGGGCGGAGCAAATGGATATCCCGGCGTCGATGATGTCGTTGACGGAGAAGCGCCCCGCGCATCGCGGCCGCCGCGATCCGGCCGAGCGGCCGTCGCGGCCTCGCCGGAAGATGTCATTGAGCCGCGATTGCTGTTGCCCGCGGCAACCGTCCGGCCCGCTGGCGTGCCGGCGCGGCAATTGCAATCGCTGCCGTCGCGCCCTACATCCTGTCCGACCGCTATGGAGGCCCAGATGTCCGAGACGACGACCCGCCTGAAGGTGCAGAAATCCGACGCGGAATGGCGTGCGCTCCTGACGCCCGAGCAGTACCGCGTCACCCGCCAGCATGGCACCGAGCGTGCCTTTTCGAGCCCTGATTTCGACCCGTCGAAGAAAGGCACCTACCGCTGTGTGTGCTGCAACCGTCCGCTCTACCGCTCGGAGACGAAGTTCAATTCCGGCACGGGCTGGCCGAGCTTCTACGAGCCGATCGCGGCGGAGGCCGTGACGAACCACCGCGATCTTTCCTACGGGATGAACCGGGTCGAGATCCGCTGCGCCGATTGCGACGCCCATCTCGGCCACGTCTTCCCCGACGGCCCGCCGCCGACGGGGCTGCGCTACTGCATGAACGGCGTGGCGCTGACCTTCGACGCGGACGGCGGCGAGACGAAACAGGGCTGAGCGGCCCATAGCGTCGCAGAACGAAACGGCCGGCCCGTGATCGTGGCCGGCCGTTTCGGTGTTTGCGGGCGCCGAACGCCTACGGCAGCGTATAGGCGATGACGTAGTCGCCCGGCCTGGTGCCGACCGAGCCGTGGCCGCCGGCGACCATCACCACATACTGCTTGCCGTCGTCGGTCGTGTAGGTCATCGGCGTCGACTGGCCGCCGGCGGGAAGCCGGGCCTCCCAGAGCTGCTCGCCGGTCGTCACGTCGTAGGCGCGCAGGTAGTTGTCCACCGCGGCGCCGAGGAAGGCGACGCCGCCCTTGGTGACGATCGGACCGCCGATGCCCGGCACGCCGACCTTGAACGGCAAGGGGAGCGGCGTCATGTCGTAGACGGTGCCGTTCTTGTGCTTGTAGGCGATCTCGCCGGTCCTGAGATCGGCACCGGCGACGTAGCCCCACGGCGGCGCCTGGCAGGGAATGCCGAGGGGGCCGAGGAACGGTCCCATGAAGACGCCGTAGGGCGCGCCGTCGTTGCGGTTGAGACCCTGTTCGGAACCCTTCTCGTCCTGCGCCTTCGGCGGGATGTCCTCGCGCGGCACGAGCCGCGAGGTGAAGGCAAGATAGGTCGGCATGCCGAACAGGATCTGCCGTTCCGGATCGACGGCGACGGAGCCCCAGTTGAACGTGCCGAAATTGCCGGGATAGACAAGCGTGCCCTCGAGCGACGGCGGCGTGTAGCGGCCCTCGTATTTCAGCCGGTGGAAGTCGATGCGGCAGGCGAGCTGGTCGAACATCGTGACGCCCCACATGTTCCGTTCCTCGAGCCGATCGGGCAGGAAGGTGAGGCCCGAGACCGGCTGCGTCGGGGCGGTGAAGTCCTCGGCGATCGCGCCGGTCGGCGCCGGCACTTCCTCGACCGAGATGATCGCCTCGCCGGTGCGCCGGTCGAGCACATAGATGTCGCCCTGCTTCGTCGGGCCGACAAGCGCCGGCACGACCGTCCCGTCCTCCTTCGTGATGTCGAGCAGCACCGGCTGGGCGGGCACGTCCATGTCCCAGAGATCGTGGTGCACCGTCTGGCGTACCCAGCGCACCGCGCCGGTCCGCATGTCGAGCGCGACGATCGACGAGGAGTATTTCTCCACCGCCTCGCTGCGGTCCATGCCGAGCTGGTCCGGCACCTTGTTGCCGAGCGGGATATAGACGAGGCCGAGACCCGCGTCATAGCTGAAGACCGACCAGCTGTTCGGCGAGTTCGCCGTGTAGGTCTGGCCGGCCGGCAGCGGGGTGGTGACGTCCGGATTGCCGGAATCCCAGTTCCAGACAAGCGCGCCGGTCTTCACGTCGAAGGCGCGGATGACGCCCGATTGCGACTGCGTCGAATAGTTGTCGTTGACCGCGCCGCCGATGATGATCTTGCCGTCGACGATGACGGGCGGCGAGGTGGAATAGTAGTAGCCGGCCGGATTGTAGGGCATGCCCTGCTCCAGCCGGAGCATCCCGTTGTCGGCAAAGGTGCTGCAGACCGCGCCGTTTTCCGCGTCGAGCGCGATCAGCCGCGCGTCGGAGGTCGGCAGATAGACGCGGGTGCGGCATGCGCTGCCCTCGGCGGCGGCCTCGTCGACATACCAGGTCACGCCGCGGCAGGTCTGGTGCTGCCGGTCGGGGTTCAGGCCGGAGCCGGAATCGTATTTCCACTTCTCCTCGCCGGTCGTCGCGTCGATGGCGATCGCCCAGTTGTGCGGCGTGCAGACATAGAGCGTGTTGCCGATCTTCAGCGGCGTCACCTGGTAGGTCGTCTCGCCGACGTCGTCGGGCAGCTTGACGTCGCCCGTCCGGTACTGCCAGGCGACCTTCAGCGTCGAGACGTTGCCGGTGTTGATCTGGTCGAGCGGCGAGTAGCGCTGGCCGAAGGGCGTGCGGCCGTACTGGTGCCATTCGCCGTCCGGCACGCTGCCGCCGAAGGCGGGGCTCGCATGCACGATCTCCTCGGGCAGCGATCCCGACAGGTCGTGCGGATCCCGGGTCATGGAGAAGAGCGCGATGCCGACCGCCGCGAGCACGGCGACGGTCAGCGGCAGCGCGCTGGCGCGGTAGACATGGCCGCTCGGGCTGGCGAAGCCGAGCCGGCCGGTGATCCACGGCGTCATCAGCCAGAGGCCGAGCAGCACGATCACCCCGCCGCGCGGCCCGAGCTGCCACCAGTCGAAGCCGACCTCCCAGACCGCCCAGAGCAGCGAGCCGATCACCACCGCCGCATAGAGCCAGAGCGCCGCGGCGCTGCGCCGGCGGAGCAGGAAGGCCGTCGCCAGGAAGGCGATGCCGGCGACGAGATAATAGGCGCTGCCGCCGAGCGACAGCAGCCAGCCGCCGCCGCCCGCGAGAAAAAGGCCGATGAGAGCGAACAGGGCGGCGGTGGCGGTCAGAAGCATGGTCTCGATCTCCATGGCGGCGCCGCACGACCGGCGGCGGTGATCTCGATGGCGGGCGAAGCGGGCCCGGAGGGGCATTTTGCGGATGGTCCCCGCGCGCGGGGACCGGTCTCGGGAGGACGGCGGCCGACGAGCCGCCACGGGAGAAGATTAGCGCAGGCCCGCCGGCAATCAATGGTCGAAAGCGAAGGATCGGTGCCTCGCGGTTGCGTCGCCGGCCGCGCCGGGATCGGACTTGCCATGCACGCGCTGATAGAGGAAGATCGCCGACACGCCATTGCGCCCCCACGCAACCGCGCCATGCGAAACGATCCGCCGGCCATGAGGAGGACAGGGGAATGGCAGACAGCGGCACAGACGCCACCGAAGCGAATGAGAAGATCACCCCGAAGCAGGCGGTGATCGTCATCCACGGCATGGGCGAGCAGGTTCCGATGACGACGCTCAGGAGCTTCGTCGATGCCGTCTGGACGACGGATCGCAGCCTGATCAACGCCAATCGCAAGGACAGCAACACGGGCGAAGCGCGGACGGGCAACCCGATCTGGAGCCGGCCGGACGACCGAAACCGCTCCTACGAGCTGCGCCGCATCACGACGGAAACGGCCGACGACGGACGCAAGACGGACTTCTACGAATTCTACTGGGCGCATCTCATGGAGGGCACGACCTCCGAGCATCTGGCGGCCTGGATCGGCGACCTGCTGCTCCGGCGCCCCCGCCGCGTGCCGGCCGACGTGATGCCGGTGTGGATCGTGATGTGGCTCGTGGCCATCGCCGTGGCGGTTGCGGCGGTGGCCGGCACCTATTCCGCCTTCTCTCGGGAACAGGCGCCCTGGCTCGCCGGCTTCAGCGCCGCCGTCGGGGTCGCGCTGGCGGCCGGCTACCTGATCACGCAGCTCGTGCGCCGGAAGGCGAGCCAGTTCATGCTCGGCTATTTCGGCGACGTCGCGCGCTATGTGAAGGCGACGCCGCCCAATGTGGCGCGGCGGCAGGAGATCCGGGAAAAGGGCGTCGAGCTGCTGGAGACGATCCTGCTCGGCGCGCCGATGGCCGACGGCAGGCTTCCGCCGTCCGGCGAGCGGCGCTACGAACGCGTCGTCGTCGTCGCCCATTCGCTCGGCACGATCGTCGCCTACGACATCCTCAAACATACCTTCGCCCGGATGAACGACGCCTTCACCGCCGCCGACGGCCAGCCCTGCCGCGCCGAACTGGAGGCCTATCTGCGCGACACGACGGCGGCCGACTTCCGGATCGACCGCTTCCAGGCGCTGCAGCGCGCCTGTCTCGACGAGCTGAAGGGCGAGGGCCACCCCTGGGTCGTCACGGACTTCGTGACGCTCGGCTCGCCGCTGACCCACGCCGAATTCCTGCTCGCCTTCGACGAGGCCGATCTGCTGGCACAGCAGCAGGAGCGCATCCTGCCCACCTGCCCGCCGACGCTCGAATGGAACGGCACGACGAAGCTTCGCCATTTCACCTATCCGCGCCTGCGGAGCGAGGCGGAGGAGAAGGCCGAAAAGGCGCTGCCCGCCGACGAGCGCCGCGCCGCCGCGAATGCCGGAAGGCGCAATCCCCACCATGCCGCGCATTTCGCCTATACGCGCTGGACCAACCTGCATTCGAAGAGCTGGATGATCGCCTGGGGCGACATGATTTCCGGGCCGGTCGGCAGCCATTTCGCCCTCGTGAAGGGGGCGGAGCGGCTGATGGGCGCCAAGGACGTGGCGGTGCTGCCGCAGCGTGACCAGAACGGCGCGCCGATGGGCAACATCCCCTTCTTCACCCACACCAAATACTGGGACATGACGGTGCGGACCGGGCCGGCCGACAAGGGCGAGGTGCCGCACCATATCCTGGAACTGCGCAACGCCCTGCAGCTCAGCGGCGGCTGATTGTCCAGACGCCGCTTGCGCAGACGCCGCCGGCCGGTCGTCAGGTGCCGCAGAAGGTCTGCAGCACCTCTTCGCCGGGGCGCGGCGGCTCCGCATAGCGTGCGAAATCCGGCCGGTCGTCGTAAGGGCGGGCAAGCACGCGGCTAAGCGCATGGAAGAGCGACAGGTCGCCCTCCTCCACCGCAGCAGCGAGCGCCTCCTCCACCCGGTGGTTGCGCGGAATGAAGGCGGGGTTGACGGCGCGCATCGCGCTGGCGACACCGGCCGGGCCGCGCGCGTCCTGCGCCAGCCGCGTCCGCCAGCGCGCCAGCCAGGGCGAGACGGCGGTGGGATCGGCGAACAGGCGGGCAAAGGCCCCGTCGTCCTGTTCCCCCGCCGCGGCATCGCCGAGGCGCCGGAAGGCGAGCGTGAAATCGGCCTTCTGCTCGTACATCAGGGTCAGCAGCGCGCGGACCAGGTCCTGCTCCTCCTCCGTCCCGATCCGGTCGAGCCCGAGCTTGGCGGCGATCACCCTCTTCCACTCCGCCTGGAAACGCTCCATGAAGCGGTCGACGGCGTCGTTTGCCCGGTCGACCGCCTCGCCCGGCGTCTCGTGGATCAGCGGCAGCAGCGTTTCGGCGAGCCGCGCGATGTTCCACTGGCCGATCGCCGGCTGGTTGCCATAGGCGTAGCGGCCGCCCGCGTCGATCGAGGAGAAGACGGTGCGCGGGTCGTAGCCGTCCATGAAGGCGCAGGGGCCGAAGTCGATCGTCTCACCCGAAACCGCCATGTTGTCGGTGTTCATCACGCCGTGGATGAAGCCGACGCCGAGCCAGCGGGCGATCAGCGCGGCCTGCCGGGCGGCGACCGCGTCGAGAAGCGCCAGGTAGCGGTTCTCCGCCTGCCCGATCTCGGGAAAATGCCGGCCGATGACATAGTCGGCGAGGATGCGCAGGTTGTCCGTATCGCCACGCGCGGCGAAGAACTGGAAGGTGCCGACGCGGATATGGCTCGCGGCGACACGGGTGACGACGGCGCCCGGCAGCACCCGGTCGCGATAGACCGGCTCGCCCGTCGTGACGGCGGCGAGCGCCCGCGTCGCGGGGATGCCGAGCGCGTGCATCGCCTCGCTGACGATATATTCGCGCAGCACCGGCCCGAGCGCCGCGCGTCCGTCGCCGCGGCGCGAATAGGGCGTCTTGCCCGGCCCTTTCAGCTGGATGTCGCGGCGCCGGCCCTTTCGATCGACCACCTCGCCGAGAAGGATCGCCCGCCCGTCGCCGAGCAGCGGCACGAACTGGCCGAACTGGTGGCCGGCATAGGCCATGGCGAGCGGCTCGGCGCCCGGCAGCAGGCGGCTGCCGGAAAAGACCGCGGCGCCGTCCGCCTCCAGGCGGTCCGCGTCGAGGCCGAGCTCTTCGGCGAGCGGCCGGTTGAAGGCGAGCAATGCCGGCGCCGCGACCGGCGTCGGATCGACGCGGGCGAAGAAGGGCTGCGGCAGCCGGGCGTAGCTGTTGTCGAAGGCTACGGGTGCTGCCTCACGCGTTACAGCCTCGGCCGTCGATGTCGTCGTCACGGATGCCTCTTTTCCGGGCGGTCCCGGCGCCGCCCTCCTTCCCAGATAGTGGCGCGCCGGCCGGAGAGAAGGCAATCACAAAAAAATCCCAATGATCCGGTGACTGTCGCGGCAGAAACCGCTCCAGACGCCGGGGATCGCCGTGACGGGATTCGACTTCAACCACCTGCCGACCGTCCAGGTCGTGCGCCGCATGACGATCATCGCCGCGCTGATCGCGCTCGCGGTCTCGCTGCTGTTCCTCAAGCCGGCCTCGATCGGCGACAGCTACTACCATATCGCGATGGAGCTCTCCGGCGTCCTGCTGATCCTTCTGGCGATCGGCCTGCGCCTCTGGTGCACGCTCTATATCGGCGGCCGGAAGAATGCGGAGCTCGCCACCGTCGGCCCCTACAGCCTCTGCCGCAACCCGCTTTATACCGCTTCGATCATCGGCGCCGCCGGCGTCGGCCTGCAGACCGGCATGGCGACCTACGGGATTGTCTGCGCCACCCTCTGCTGGATGGTCTTCGCGCTGGTCGTGCGGCGCGAGGAGGTGTTCCTGACGTCCCGGTTCGGCCCCGCCTATACGCGCTATCGCCAGGCCACGCCGCGCTTCCTGCCGGCCTTCAGGCTCTATGACGCAGGACCGGACCGGCAGGAGTTCGAGCCGTCGAGCCTCTGGCGCACGCTCAGGGACGGCCTCGTCTTCCTGCTCGCCCTGCCGCTCACCGAAGTGACCGAGGAACTGCACGAGATGGCCCTGCTGCCGGCCGTCGCCACGCTGTTCTGAAACCCTCGCCGGCCTTGGCCATACCGCCCCCAGGGCCGGGATCAGACGACCACCAGCAGCATGCCCATCGTCTGGCCGACGCTCGCGAGGCGGCGCAGGCCCTCCGGCAGGCGCTCGAACAGGCGTTTCAACGCCGGGCGCAGCCGCGGTATCCAGAACCGCGCATAAAGCCGCCCCTTCCAGGTGAGCGGCAGGGCAAAGGTTTCCAGCCGCACCGTGCGGTCGCTCCAGCTTTCCTTGTAGTCGGCGGGATTGCCAAGCAGGTCGTAGCGCTCGACGCCCCGGTCGATCAGCCAGCAGACCGTCATGTCCATCTGCGTCTTGCCGGGCGAGACCTGGCGCAGATCCCAGTCGAAGGCGCCGATATAGGCGTAGTAGTGGCCCTTCTGCAGAAAGCCGATCTCGGCCGCGACCAGCCGGCCGCCCGCCGTCAGCGCGAAGAGGCAGGCGCCCTCCATGCGGCGGGCGTCCCCCTCCAGCGAGGCGAGGAAGCCCTCGAAATCCCGATAGGCGAAACCCAGGCTGACGCGGCCCGTCTCCTTCAGCCAGCGCCGCTTCATCGCGACGCAGCGATGCACCAGCGGCACGAAATCCTCGTCGCCCGGCCAGACGACGGAGAAGGCGAGTTCACCCTCGCGCGCGAGCTGGTTGCGGCGGCGGTTGCGGTTGCGGCGCTGCGTCTTGGAAAGCGAGGCCGCATAGGCCGCCGCCGTTTCGAAGACCGTGAGGTCGAGGATCGAGGATTCGTTTTTCGCCCCGCCGAGCCGCTCGGCCCCGGCAAGCAGGGTTGCAAGCGGTGAACCCTCCGGCACGGCGCTGAAGATCGCCACGTCGACCGTTCCGGCGAAGCGCTCCAGGAGCGGGCGGAGCAGCGCCTCGCCGGCGCGGTCGCAGAAGGCGGGTTCGACGAGCATCGTCATATACTGGCCATGGGGGGTGCCGAGGCTTTCCAACCGGACGAGGCCGCCGGCGCCGGAGCGCCGCACGAGCGGCAGCACGGCCACCAGCCGGCCGCTCGCCCAGAAGGTCTCGATCGACGGAACGATACCGCTTCCGGGCGGCGCGAAGGCGGCAAGCCAGGCACGGCACCAGCCGAAGGACTGGAAATAGCCGAGCGTGCCCGCCGACCGCACCTCGAGCGCCCGCCAGTCGGCGGCGATCGCGTCGACGCCGGCGAGATCGCCGATCACCCGCCGCCCGAGCCCGGCGCCATCCGCCGCCCTCACCCGCTGAATGTTCATGCCGCCCGCGGACCCACCCGGTTTCACAAGCCACCGACGGTAGCAGCGCCGGCTGAACAAAACCTTTCCCGCCGGCGGCAACCTGCACGGCGCAGGGCGTGGTTACAGGCGCCGCTCCAGCGCCGCCGCAAGGTCCGCAAGCTTCGCCACGGTATTGAGGTTGCGGGATGTGGCGCGCTTCAGCGCCGGGAGCCTGAATTTCGAGCGGCCGGAGCTGTTCGGATAGTGGACCCAGATCTCCCGGGTCCCGACATGCACCGCCTCGCCGTCCGGCGCGACGAGGCCGGCCAGCGGTTCGGCCGGCATCTCCCCCGGCAGGAAGTTGACCATCAGGACGTTCGGCTTCGCCTGCGGAAAGGGATTGCCGGCAACGAGCGCGGCAAGCTCGGCGGCGCTGCGGATCATGACGCCCGGCGCCTTGCCGAGCCGCCGGGCGAGCGCTTCGTCGAGCACCGCCTCCGCCTCCCCGGCCGACAGGTCCGAGCGGAAGAGCACGTTGCCGCTCTGGATGTAGGTCTCGACGCCGGCAAAGCCGAGCCCCTCGCAGATCGCCCGCAGCTCCGCCATCGGCAGCTTGCCGGTGCCGCCGACATTGACGGCGCGCAGAAGGGCAACGTGGACGGGCATGGGCGGCCTCCTGCCGACGTCAGGTCACATCTTCCCCGCCACCTTGATGGCGAAGGCGTATTCGAAGGCGATTTCCTCGAGGCGCTGGAAGCGGCCGGAGGCGCCGCCGTGGCCGGCGCCCATATTGGTCCTCAGCAGCACCGGCGCGCCGCTCGTCGAGTGGTCCCGCAGCTTCGCCACCCATTTCGTCGGCTCCCAGTAGGTGACGCGGGGGTCGGTCAGGCCGGACAGCGCCAGGATCGGCGGATAGGGTTTGGCGCCGACATTGTCATAGGGGCTGTAGGAGGCCATCAGCCGGTAGAAATCCGCGCTGTCGATCGGGTTGCCCCATTCCGGCCATTCCGGCGGGGTGAGCGGCAGCGTGTCGTCGAGCATGGTGTTCAAGACGTCGACGAAGGGCACGGCGGCGATGATGCCGCCGAATTTCTCCGGCGCCATGTTGGCGACGGCGCCCATCAGCATGCCCCCGGCCGAGCCGCCTTCGGCGACGATGCGGTCGTAGGCGGTGAATTTCTCCTTCGCGAGGTGGTCGGCGGCGGCGATGAAGTCGCTGAACGTATTCTTCTTCTTCTCCATCTTGCCGTTCTCGTACCAGGCAAAACCCTTGTCCTTGCCGCCGCGGATATGGGCAATGGCATAGACGAAGCCGCGGTCGACGAGCGACAGGCAGTTGGTGTTGAACGAGGCGGGGATGGAGATGCCGTAGGCGCCGTAGCCGTAGAGCAGGCAGGGGGCCGAGCCGTCGAGGGCCGTGTCCTTGCGGTAGAGCAGCGTCACCGGCACGCGCTCGCCGTCATGCGCCGGCGCGAAGACGCGGCGGGTGACGTAGTCGTCCGGATCGTGTCCGGACGGCACCTCCTGCGTCTTCAGAAGCGTGCGCCGGCGCGTCGCCATGTCGTAGTCGTAAAGCTGCGACGGCGTCGTCATCGAGGAATAGGAGAAGCGGATGACGTCGGTGTCGTATTCCGCCGCCCCCGAAAGCCCGAGCGAATAGGCCTCCTCGGCGAAGGCGATCTCGTGTTCCTCGCCGCTCCTGCGGTCGCGCACGACGATGCGCGGCAGGCCCTCGTGGCGCTCCAGCCAGACGAGGTGGCGGGCAAAGGCCATGTGGTTGAGGATCAGCGTGCCCGGCCGGTGCGGCACCACCTCTTTCCAGTTGCCGCGCTCCGGCGCCGTCACCGGCGCCTCCATGATCTTGAAGTCCCGGGCGCCGTCGGCATTGGTCAGGATGTAGAAGACGTCGCCGCCCTCGGTCATCGAGTATTCAAGGCCTGTCCGGCGCGGCGCCACGACGACCGGCTCCGCGAAAAGGTCCTTCGTCGAGAGCAGGCGGTATTCGCTCGTCTCGTGGTCGTGGATGTCGATATAGACGTAGTCGTCGAGCAGCGAGCCGCCGACCGACACGAAGAAGCCCGGATCGGTCTCCTCGTAGACGAGCCGGTCCTTGTCCTGCGGCTCGCCGAGGATGTGGTGGAAGATCTTCGACGGGCGGTGGTTCTCGTCCTGCAGCGTGTAGAAGAAGCTCCCGCCGTCCGGCGCCCAGACGCCGCCGCCGCCGGTGTTCTCGATCACGTCGCGGCGATCCTCCAGCGTCTCGAGATCGCGCACGCGCAGCGTGAAATATTCCGAACCCTTGTCGTCATAGCCCCAGATTCCGAGCGTGTGATCGCTCGCATGGTCGAGGCCGGAGAGGCGGAAATAGTCCTTGCCCTCCGCCTCCTTGTCACCATCGAGCAGGATCCTGCGCTCGCCGCCGTCGCGCGGCTCGCGGAAATAGCGCGGCTGCTCGCCGCCGGTGACATAGGAGGAGCCGTAGGCAAAGGGCCCGTCCTTGACCGGCACCGAACTGTCGTCCTCCTTGATGCGGCCGCGCATCTCGGCAAAGAGCGCCTTCTGCAACGCCTCGGTATCGGCCATGGCCGCCTTCATATAGGCGTTCTCGGCCTCCAGGTGGGCGCGGATTTCCGGATCGAGGATCGAGGTATCCTTGAACATCTGCTGCCAGTTGTCGGCGCGGAACCAGGCATAGTCATCGGTCCGCGTGATGCCGTGGCGCGTCTCCGAGACGGGTTTGCGGGCGGCAATCGGGGCGGCGGGGAGGTTGTCAAAGGGGGGCAAGGCAGGCTCCGGCAAATCGCATCTGGAGCACGACAGATAGAGACCCCCGCCCCGCGCATCAAGCGCCAAGACGGGCGGCGCTGCAACCGGAGACCGTTTTGAACCTGCGTGACGGCTGTCTGCAAATGGCGTTTTCTGCGCTCCGATGCTCTCGTCCTTGGTGCAGGCTCCGCTTCGGCGCTCGAAAAAGCCGTTTTCGACCCGCCCTGACGCAGGTCAAGACGATCCCTCAGCCCGCCGAAAGGTCGCCGATGCTGCGATAGAGCACATAGGCGGCGGCGGTGAGGACGAGGGCGGCGAAGAGGCGCGAGAGCAGGTCGCGACGGCCGCCGAGCCGGGTGGCGAGCGCCGTGCCGGCGAGACCGCCGGCAAGCCCGCCGCCGATGAACTCGGCGGCAAGCGCCCAGTCGACGAGCCCGGATGCGGCGTAGTTCAGCGCGGTCGCGAGGCCGAAGGCGCCGACGGCGAGCAGCGACGTGCCGACGGCATTGATCATCGGCATGCCGGTGGCGAACACGAGACCCGGCACGATGAGGAAGCCGCCGCCGATGCCGAAAAAGCCGGAGGCAGCGCCGGCGGCGAGCGCGACGAGCGCCGTCAGGGCGCACATGCGGCGGTCGACGGGGCGCGGCGCGGCGGCGCCCGCCGGGCGCCGCCGGAGCAGCAGAAGGCCGACGGCGAGCATGAGGAGGCCGAAGAGCACGAGCAGGTGCCGTCCGTCGACGGCCTTGCCGAGACTCGATCCGCCATAGGCGCCGAGCGTGCCCAGCGCGGCAAAGACGAGCGCGCAGCGCCACCAGACGTGGCCGCGCAGCGCATGGCCGGCGAAATTCGCGAAGGCGTTGACGGAAACGGCGAGCGCGCCGGTGCCGATCGCCACATGCGGCGGCACGACGCCGACGGCATAGACGAGAAGTGGTGTCGCGAGGATCGAGCCGCCGCCGCCGACGAGGCCGAGCAGGAAACCGACCAGACCGCCGGAACCGACCGCCGCGAACGCCTGCATCGTCATGCCGTCCCCCGCGCCGCAAGGCGGTCGTGCAGCACCATGCCGGCGGCCATGGCGGCGACGAAGAGAACGGGCTCGACGACGCCGAGGGTCACAGCCGACACGGCCGGCCCGGGGCAGAAGCCGGCGAGACCCCAGCCGAAGCCGAACACGACCGAGCCAAGGATCAGCCTCCGATCGATCCGGCGGTTTTCCGGCAGGTGGAAGGACGTATCGAATGCCGGCCGCCGCATGCGGCGGATGGTGCGCAGCGCGACGAAGAGCGTGGCGACCGCGCCGGCAAGCACGAAGGCGAGGCTCGGATCCCAGCGTCCCGCGACATTGAGGAAGCCCTGGACGCGGGCCGGGTCGAGCATGCCGGAAAGCGCAAGCCCGAGGCCGAAGACGGTGCCGGACGCAAGGGCGGCGAGTGTCTGCGCTGAAAGACGGTTCACAGGCCGAGGCTCCTCAGCAATGCGACGGCGACGATGCCGGCCGCCAGAAAGCTCGCAACGGCGGCGAAGGACCGCGGCGAGAGATGCGCGAGACCGACGACACCGTGGCCGCTGGTGCAGCCCGAGCCCATGCGCGTGCCGAATCCGACCAGCAGGCCGGCAACGACGACGACCGGCAGCGGTTGCGTCATCGTCGCCGCCGGCCAGCCGCCGGACAGGGCACGATAGAGGACCGGGCCGAGCAGCAGGCCGGCCACGAAGGCGGCGTTGACCGCCACGCCGGTCCCCTGCAGCAGCCGGCCGACGATGCCGCTGATGCCGGCGGTGCGGCCGTTGAGCGCGAGCAGCATGGCGGCCGAAAGGCCGATCAGCACGCCGCCGAGAAGTGGCGGGAGATAGGCGGTCATCGGCTTTCCTCCCCGGCGCAGAATATCCCGTAGAGCGCGCCGACGAGCTGCGCCGCCTTCTCGCCCGTCAGGCGGTAGAATATCTGCTTGCCCTCCCGGCGCGTCTCGACGATGCCGGCCTCGCGCAGCACGTTGAGCTGCTGCGACAGGTTCGGCTGGCGCAGGCCGAGCGCCGCCTCCAGTCCGCCCACCGAGGCCTCGCCCTCGACCAGCGTGCAGACCAGCATCAGCCGGGAAGGATGGGCGAGCGTCTTCAGCAGGCCGGCGACCTCTGCCGCCTTCGTTTCCATGGCGTCGGGCGCCAGCGTCATCTCGCCCTTCGGGGTGGGGATCGCGATCACCAGGCGGCTCCTTCCAGCGCGTTCAGCGGAATCCTGAGGTAGCGGCGGCCGTTCTCCTCCGGCTCCGGCAGGCGCCCGGCGCGGACGTTCACCTGCAGCGCATGCAGGATGAGTTTCGGCATCGGCAGGGTGCGGTCGCGGGCGTCGCGCAGCCGGACGAATTCGGCCTCCGTCACGCCGGCGAGATGGGGATTGCTCCGCTTCTCCTCGCCGACCGTGCTTTCCCAGCGCGGCTCGCGGCCGCCCGGCTGGTAGTCGTGGCCGGTGAAGATGCGGGTCTCGTCCGGAAGCGCGAGGATCGCCGCCATGGAGCGCCAGAGCCGCGCCGCGTCGCCGCCGGGAAAATCGGCGCGCGCCGTGCCGCTGTCCGGCATGAACATCGTGTCGTGCACGAAAGCCGCGTCGCCGATCACATAGGTCACCGAGGCCAGCGTATGGCCCGGCGAGAACAGCACCCGGGCGGGCACGGAACCGACGAAGAATGTGTCGCCGTCGGCGAACAGGCGGTCCCATTGCGAGCCGTCGTCCTTGAGGGCCGGCCAGTTGTAGATCCCCTTCCAGAGCCGCTGTACGTCGACGACGCGGGCGCCGATCGCCGTCGGCGCACCGGTCTTCTCCTTGAGATACTGCGCCGCCGAGAAGTGGTCCGCATGGGGATGCGTGTCGAGAATCCATTCGACCTCGAGCCCCTCCTGCGCCACATGGGCAAGGATCGCGTCGGCGCTTTGCGTGGACGTCGCGCCGGACTTCTCGTCGTAGTCGAGGACGGGGTCGACGATGGCACACCGGCCTGTCGCCGGGTCGCTCACGACATACTGGATGCTCCAGGTCCGCGGGTCGAAGAAACCCTTGACCTGCGGCACGCGCGCCGCCTCGCGCCCGAGCCAGGCGGCGGCGGCCGAAAGATCGAAACCCTGGCGCTCGCCGAAGGCCGGCACGTCCGTGCGACGCATGCGGCCGTCGAGCACCTCGCCAATGACATGGAGCGCGGCGGCGCGCTTTCCGCTTCTGCAATGGGCGAGAACCCTGCCCTGCGCCGCCGCGACGGCGCGCTGGAAGGCGCGGACATCCGACTCCCGGATCGCCTCCTCCGTCACCGGAATGAAGACATAGCCGAGGCCGGCATCCTCCACGGCGCGTCGCGCGGCGCCGCTGTCGGGCTGTCCCGGCTCCTCGTTGTCCGGACGAAGATTCAGGACGGTCGAATAGCCCGCCGCCTTCAGGGCGGCGATGTCTTCCAGGCCGGGCTGGCTCGCCAGCGTCAGCCGGTCGTCGACGGGGACCATGTTCATGGGAAGCTCCTGCATTCATCAATATACAATTTCATATAATGTATATTGATGAATTACGCAAGAGAACCGCTGCGGCATTCCGGCTCAGCCGGGCAGTGAGGGCCTGCTCTTCTTCTTCACCGGGCGCAGTTCGTCGGCGATCGTCATGCCGATGATGGAGAGCGGCAGCGCCAGCATGGCGCCGGCAGGCCCCCACAGCCAGGTCCAGAAGATGATGGCCGTGAAGATGATGAAGGCGTTAAGCTGCAGCCGGCGCCCCATCACGGACGGGAAGACGAAATTCTCGACGACGAGATTGGCCGCGAGGAAGGCAATGGCGGGCGACAGGCCGGCGATCGTCGTGTCGTGTGTCAGCAGTCCGGTCACCGCCATCGCCGCCGAGACCACCGCGACGCCGAGGAACGGCACGAAACTCGCGACGAAGGCGAACAGTCCCCACAAGGCGGGCATCGCGAACCCGCCCGCATAGGCGATCACCGCGGTAACGAGGCCGAAGACGGCATAGACCACGACGGCGATCGCGAAATAATAGCCAAGCGAACGGTCGATCGCGTTCATCACGCGAATGGCCGCGAGACGCTGCCCGCGCCGGGGGAAGGCCAGGATCAGCATGCGGCGCAGCTTCAGCCGGCCCGCCAGGAAGAGAACGAGGGCGGCGAAGAAAATCAGCGCCTGGAGCAGCGCCGGCGCGACGCCTGCCGAGACCATGGCGACGAGGCTGCTGGTATTTTCAAGCAGGCTCTCGAGCGACATCGCGCCCGTCGAAAAGGTTTCCGCGCGGATGTTCAGCCATTCTATGCGCTCGAGACTCGGCCTAATCCGGTCTATCGTGTCGCGGATGACGTCCGGGGCATTGTTCGCCAGCGCCGTCAGCGGCTCGACGAGCATGCCCGTGATGACGAACACGCCGACACCGAAGGCGGTGGCGAGCAGCAGCGCGGCCGGCAGCGGCGGGATGCCCGCATCGGTCAGCCTCTCGGCCGCGAGCCCCAGGATGAGGCCGGTGACCACGGCGAGCGACAGCGGGATGAGGATCGGCGCCATGAGGTAGACGGCGGCGAGCGCCATCAGGAGGAAGATGCCGATCAGCGCCCAGCCGGCGGCGAGATCGAGCCCGTCCTTGCGCGACGTCCCGGCCGGAGAGGCCGGCCCAAGCATCTCATAGCCGACATCCGCCCGTTCCTTCAGAACGCGTTCCGGATCATGACGCATCTCGCCTGCCTTTGCTGCCCCCCAGGGCTGTCCCCGGGTCGATGGCCATGAACGCACGTGCCGATCCGAAGTTCCATTCCGGCCGGCGGCGGCCCGTCCGCCAAGTGTCATGAACCCGCCTTGCCCTCGAATGGCCGCATTCGGGCGGGAGCAGGAGGGTGTCGGCGGCAGCGTTCGCCGTCTGTGACGAACAGAGGACCGACCCCGAACCCATGAAACCGCTGATCTGTTGCGCTCTTGCGCTGGCATTCCTGCTTCCCGTTCCCGCCGCAGCGATCGATGCGGGCATCCGCGAGCAGTTGGAGCGACTCGCCCCCGACGAGAAGCTGGAACAGCGCTGCGACATCGAGGCGATGAACCGGATCTCGCATGACGACGGCGGATTCCGGCCCGACAAGGTGATTGCCTATGCCTTCGCCGAACCGAAACTCTCCGGCACGACGCTGCGCACCAAGGGGGCCGTCTTCCGCAGCGACGGCGAATGGTACCGGCTTTCCTATCGCTGCGTCGCGGCGAAGAACCGGCTGGATATCCAGGACTTCAGGTTCACGATCGGCAACCGGGTGCCCCGGTCGCAATGGGACGAGCACTATCTCTACGACTGACGCGGCGGCGCCCGGCCTCAGACCCGATCTCAGGCCATCGCCAGCTTCAGGCCGATACCCCACGGGTCGGTCAGCGAGACGACCTCGCCCTGCCGCTCGCCGGCGATGCCGAGCGTGTCGAGCGCGGCCACGGCCCCGTCGAGCTTGGCCCTGTCGGTGAACCGGATCGTATAGTCCGCAAGCCCGGTCATGCGCCCCTCGCGCTTCGGCTGGCCGCGCGAGTTCCAGATATTGGCGCCGATATGGTGGTGGTACCGGCCGGACGCGAAGAAGCTTGCGCCCGGATAGCGCGCCATCAGGTCGAGGCCGAGCACGTCGCCGAAGAACCGGTCGGCCTCCGGCAGGCTGGAGACCTGCAGGTGGATGTGGCCGATCGCCGTGCCCTCGGCCATGCCGTCCCAGGCGCCCTGCGGTGTCTCGTCGTAGAGCGCCTGCAAGTCGAGCCGCATCGTCGCCATCTTCACCGTGCCGTCCTCGACATAGGTCCATTCGTCGCGCCGGCGGTCGCGATAGACCTCGATGCCGTTGCCCTCCGGGTCGTCGAGATAGATCGCCTCGCTCACCAGATGGTCGGAGGCGCCGGTGAGCCGGACGCCGTTCTGCACCGCGTTGGAAAGCCAGCGGCCGAGCTCGGCGCGGCTCGGCACGAGGAAGGCATTGTGGAAGAGGCCGGGGGTGGTGCGCGGCGCCCGCACCGCGTCGCCCGCCGTCGTCAGCGTCAGGAGCGGCCGGCCGGCGACGCCC
>NZ_JAKGBU010000002.1:82281-89918 GCF_021555155.1 Rhizobium alarense | reverse complement strand
GACCGTCCGGTACCAGTTCGACACCAGCGGCAGGTCGGTCACGACGAGCCGGGAATGATCGATATGGGCCGGCATGTTGACGGCATGGTCCGGCGACGCGGTCGCGACGGCTTCGTTCATGATCGGGGTCTCCGCATGCGCACCGCCCGCGCCGGCGGCAACGAGCCCGGCGGTGGCCCCGAGAAAGCTGCGGCGGTCGATGGTCGGCATGGCGCTTGTCCTTGGCGTGCGGTTTCGGCGAAACCGCTGGCAGGGAAGACTATGGCGCAGGCTGGCCGTTCGAGAAAGCGCATCAGCCGGCGATTTACTGTCAACAAGACGTTGACAATGAATGCCGCACCGCGCGGCCGGCTTGCCAAGGCCGGCGGCTTGGGTCTACTGCTCGGCAATCCTTCATCCTTTCCGCAAGCCCACATGCTGATTCACGTTCATCTCGGCGCCCACAAGACCGGCACGAGTTTCCTGCAGAAAGTGCTGCGGGACAACCGGGCGGTGCTCGCGGCAAACGGCATCCTCGTGCCGGACCTTTCCGAGCTCAGGGCCGGCTTCACGCCGCGCTTCGACCGCGCCGTGCGGCTCGGCGGCGTCGCGGCGCGGCTGTCCGAGCCGCTGCTTGCGGCGCATCTCCGGCCGCTGATCCCGGCTGCCGGCGCCGCGCGGCTGGCGATCGTCTCCGACGAGAACCTCTCCGGCGTCATCAACGACAACACCAAGGGCCGCGGCCTCTACCCCGCCGCAGCGCTCCGGGCGAAGACGCTCGCCCACCTGCTCTCGGCGCACGAGGTGCACTGGTATGTCTGCATCCGGAATTATGCCGACTATCTGGTCTCGGCCTATCTGCAGGGCGCCTCGCGGCGGAAGATGCCGGATTTCGATGCCTATCTCGCAGACTGCATGCGCAGCGAACGCGGCTGGGCGGACTGGGTGCGCGACCTCGTCGATCTCGCCGGCCCCGACCGCGTGACGGTCTGGACCTACGAGCGCTTCCGCCGCAGCCCGCAGGCGATTTTCGACGCGATCGCGCCGAACAGCGGACTGTCCATCACCGAAGGCCTCGCATCGCTGCGCATCAACGCGTCGCTGACCGCCAAGGGCCAGACCGTCATGCGGCTGCTCGACGGCCACCTCTCCCCCGGCGAGCTGACGCGCATGGGCCGCATGCTCAAGCGCTTCACCTTCGATGCACCCGACGAGAAGCTCGCGGTCACCGATCCGGCGCTCCTCAGGACACTCGCCGAACGCTACCGGGCCGACCGCAAGGCGATCCGCGCCATGGGCTGCCGTTTCATCGACGTCCGCAAGAAGCCGGGCAGGAAGGCCGCGCGGGACACAGGTCGGACCATCCCCGGCGGTTGATCCGCGTCAAGGCACCACATTCTCCCCTTCGGCAAGGTTCGGCGATGTCGAACAGGAGAAGGCCCATGTACAGCAAGATCATCGTGCCGGTCGCCATGGACCAGATGGAGCGGGCGGAAACGACGCTGCGGCGCGCGAAGACGTTTTCGGCGCCCGGCGGCAAGATCATCCTTCTCAACGTCGTCGAGGACGTCCAGAGCTACATGGCGATCGACTTTCCCGCCGACTTCCTCGAGAACGAACGGGAGTTCGCCGTTGACCGGCTGACGGCGCTGCGCGACAAACAGGGTGTCGATGCGCTTGTCGAGGTGCGCTATGGCAGCGCGGCACGCGAGATCAACCGCGCCGCCGAGGAACACGGCGCCGACCTCGTCGTGATCGCCTCGCACCGGCCGGGAATCAGCAACTACTTCCTCGGCGCGACGGCGGACCGGGTCGTGCGCCACTGCCCCGTTTCGGTCCTCGTCGACCGCTAGGGTGCGGAGCCATTCAATTGATCCATTCTGTTCGTCACCATGGGATTGGATGGAAGCAAACGAGCGCAAGGCAAGGCCTTCAGCCTTGTCGAGCATTGTTTGCGATCAGACGGCCCATGGTGACGACCCCGAAGGGCGTGATGGATTTTGCGCCTGGACGGCGTCGGAAAGGTTTGAAAATGATCGGCATTTCCTGCACCTTTCCTCCTGGCCAGACACAAAATCCATCACGCAGAATCGACCAATTTAATGGGTCCGCGCCCTAGGCTCATTGCAAGACGATTTCTGGGGCAAGACGATTTCTGGGAAAGGAAGCACCATGCAGGACATCGCGCATTACAAGGACACGCTGACCGCCCGCAAACGCGAGCTCTATCGCCGGCTGAAGAAGATCGAGACCGACCTCGACGCACCGATGAACGCCGACAGCGCGGAGCGCGCGACCGAGCGCGAGAACGACGAGGTGCTGGAGCAGCTCGGCACGGTCGGGCTCGGCGAGCTTGAGGCCATCGAGGCGGCGCTCGACCGCATCGCGGCCGGCACCTTCGGCGCCTGCGCCAAATGCGGCGAACCGATCTCGCCCGAACGGCTGCGAGCCGTGCCGCATGCCGCCCTTTGCGAGGACTGCATCGCCCACTGAGCCGCAGCCCGGCGTCGCCCGTGACGACGGTTACGAAATGTGACCGCCTGTTCGGCGCCGGCGCCGCGCTGTCGACCGATTTGCCCTTGATGCTTCCGCCAGGAGACGGCACCGTCGTGCTGCGAGACGGAGGGCAGCGCATGGAGATCAGGGGCGTCAGGTGGAACTACGACCGGCAGGAGCTGATCGCCGACGGCGTCGTGCACGGCATCGGCGTCGTCTTCGCGCTGATCGGCGCGACCGCGCTCATCTTCTACGCCACCGTCTTCTCCTCGCACGGCCAGCTCGCCGCCGCCTGGATCTACGGTGTCGGCCTCGTGCTCGCGCTCGCCACCTCGTTTGCCTACAATCTGTGGCCGGTCTCGATCGTCAAATGGCACCTGCGGCGCTTCGACCATGCGGCGATCTTCGTGCTGATCGCCGCCACCTACACGCCCTTCCTCCAGCGCGGCTGGGAGGATCCGCTGCTTGCCGCCATGCTGGTCGGCATCTGGATCGCGGCCCTTGCCGGCGTGGCGGTGAAGTTCCTGCTGCCCGGCCGCTACGATCGCCTGGCGATCCTCATCTATCTCGCCATGGGCTGGAGCGGCGTCTTCGCCGCCGGCCCGCTCGTCACCCGGCTGTCGGCGACCACGGTGACGCTCATCGTCATCGGCGGCATCCTCTACTCGCTCGGCGTCATCTTCCACGTCCGGCAGACGTTGCGCTTCCAGAACGCGATCTGGCACGGTTTCGTGGTCGCGGCGGCGGCGGTGCATTATTCGGCGGTCGTCACCTGCCTGCGCGCCGCCGCGGTCGGCATGTGACGGGCGGGCCGGCGCCCTATCCCACCATCCCGGCGACGAGCGTGCCGACGGCGGCGAAGACCGCATCCAGCTGCTCGTCGGGCGCCGTCGTCTCGGCCATGTAGACGGCGATCAGGATCGGGTCGCGCCGTCCCGGCCAGGCGACCGCGATGTCGGCGGCGAGCGACGGACCGGTGCCGGTCCGGTCACCGACCCGCCAGGCCGGCGGCAGGCCGGCCCTCAGGCGGCGCCCGCCGGTCTCGTTTTCCACCATCCAGTCGACGAGGCGCATGCGCGAAGCGTCCGACAGCACCTCGCCGAGCGCCAGGCGGCCGAGGGTCGCGAGCATGGCCTCGGGGGTCGTCGTGTCGCGCGGATCCCCGGGGGTGACGCGGTTCAGCTCCGGTTCCGCCCGGTCGAGCCGCGTCTCGGTGTCGCCGGTGTCCCGAAGCCAGGCGGTGAAGGCCGCCGGGCCGCCGATGACGTCGAGCATGATGTTGCCGGCGGTGTTGTCGGAGTGGGTAACGGCGGCGCGGCAGATCTCGCCGAGCGTCATGCCCTCCCTGCCGGCATACCGCGCGGTGACGGGCGACTGCGGCACGAGCGCACCCTCCCCGTAGGCGATGCGCCGGTCGAGCCGTTCCCTGCCCTCGTCGACGCGGGCCAGCACGCAGGCCGCGGCGAGCGCCTTGAAGGTCGAGCCGAGCCCGAAACGCTCCCGCTCGCGACGGCCGAAGGCCACATTCGTCTGGGTATCGAAGACCGACACGCCGAGCCGCCCGCCGGTCTTCGCCTCAAGCGCCGCGAGCTCGTCGGAGACGTCCTCCTTGGCGTCGGTCGCGCCGGACGAGCGGGCCGTGAGCAGCAGCGGCGCGGCGGCGGCCGCGGACAGGATGAGGCTTCGGCGCGTTATCGGCTCGGGCATGGTCTTCTCCGTGTCTGATCGCGTCCCGCCCCCGGCAACGGGTAGGTCCGGAATATGGCCTCGATAGGGACGGCCCGGATTTCGCCGCCGATCGCCGGATCGGCGTGAATAAACCGTTGACAAGCGCGCGGATTCGGAGAATATCGCCGCCATGATCAAGAACGCCCCCATCGCCGCGACGTACTTTTGGCTGTTCCTCTAGGGAGCGGCTGTTCGATCATCATGACCAACAAGCCGCCGTCGGGCGGCTTTGTTGTTTCAAGAGGCACCTGACGGCAAGAGACCCCGAAGGAGCCCGACGTGAACACCGTCATCAAACTCGAAACGCCGCAGATCGACCGACCGCCGATGCTGACGATCCGTGCCGCCCGCGCCGGCGATCTCATGCAACTGATCGACATGATCGCGCTGCATGCGGAATGCCACGGCGAAAAGGCCCGGATCTCCGCCGCCGACCTCGACCGCGACCTGTTCGGCGCCAGTCCATGGGTCACCGCCCTCGTCGCGGAAGCCGGCGGACGGCTGATCGGCTACGCCCTGCTCGTGCCGATGTACCGCGCCGTGGAGGGCGTGCGCGGCATGGACCTCCACCAGATCTTCGTGCGCGAAGACCATCGCGGGACGGGCATCGGCCGCCATCTCGTCAACCGCGCCCGCGAACACGCACGGCTTTCGGGCTGCGGCTACCTCTCCGTCGGCGCCGCCACCGGCAATTTCGCCGCCCACCGCTTCTACGAACGCATGAGCTTCAAGGCTGGACCCGTGACCGGAATGCGCTACGTACAGGCTCTGGCGTAAGGAGGACGAGATGGCAAAACGGCTGGCGATCGGGCTGACGGAAGAATTCGCCGACTGGGAATGCGCGCTGCTGATGGCGGCGGCGCGCGACGACTGCGGCGTCGCGGTGACGGTGCTGACGCCGGGCGGCACCGGCGTCACGTCGATCGGCGGGCTCTCGGTCGCTTCGGCAGGACGGCTGGAGGAGGCTGCGCCCGAAAACTTCGACGCGCTGGTCCTGGCCGGCGGCAAGATCTGGCAGTCGCCGCAGGTTCCGGACCTCGAAGCGCCGATCCGCCGTTTCGTCGCGGCCGGAAAGCCGGTCGCCGCGATCTGCGACGCCACGCTGGAACTGGCACGCCTCGGCCTGCTCGACAGCCGCGCGCATACCAGCAACTTCGCCGGCATGCTGTCGCAATGGGCGCCGACCTATCACGGGGAAGCCCATTACCGCGACCAGCCGCGGGCCGTCAGCGACGGCGGCATCATCACCGCTTCGGGCGCCGCTCCCGTTTCGTTCGCCGCCGCCGTGCTCGCCGCCATCGGCGCCGACAGCCAGGACCTCAGGGACTACCTCAAGCTTTACGGCGACGAGCACCGCTGAGCGGGCGCGAAGCCTACCGTGCGGGGATCGCCTTCAGGTAGGCGGCGATCGCCTCGCGGTCGGCGGCGGGCAGCTTCGCCATGTTCTTCTGCACCTCGACCATGCTGCCGCCGACGGAATCGAATTCCGGCGTGAAGCCCGTCTCCAGGTAGCTGGCGATGTCGCCCTCGCTCCAGCCGCCGAGGCCACGCTCGCCGGGCGTGATGTTCGGGATGCGTCCCTCGCCTTCCGGGTTCGGCCCGCCGGCCAGCCACTGGTCGACCTTGAGCCCGCCGAGAAAATCGCGCGGCGTGTGACACTCGCCGCAATGGCCGGGGCCTTCGACGAGATACCGGCCGCGCGCCAGCGTCCCGTCCGCATCCGCCAGTTCGACGCGCGGCGCGTCGTTCAGATAGAGCAGTTTCCAGCCGCCGAGCGCGAGCCGGACGTTGAAGGGGAACGGCAGGTCGTGGCCGGGCGCGACATGGGTGCTGGCCGGCAGCGTCTTCAGGTAGCCGAAGAGATCGTTGACGTCCTTCGGCGTCATGCGCGCGTAGGACGCGTAGGGGAAGGACGGATAGAGATGTTCGCCGCGCCGGCCGACGCCGCGCGTCATGGCATTGCCGAACTCGGCGAGCGTCCAGCCGCCGATCCCCGCCTCCGCGTCCGGCGAGATGTTCGGCACGTGGAACGTGCCGAAGGGGCTTTTCAGCGCCCGCCCGCCGGCCAGCACGCGTTTCTGGTCGTCCGGCGCGCCCGGCGCCGCGTGACAGCTGACACAGCCGCCGGCGGAGAAGACCTGTTCGCCATTGGCGAGGTCGGGCTCGCCGAGCCCCTGCCAGGTCGCCGCCGGCAACGGCGCCGGGGCTGTCCCATAGACGAAGGCGCCCGCCGCCGCGGTGCCCAGAACCAGGATGGCGGCGAGCGCCCTCTTCAACCGCATGTCGTTTCCCCCGTCTGCCCGCATGGCCGCCGATGCCTGCACCCTGCCTCGAAACCCCGGCCGCGGCGCGGCAAGTCTGCCACGCCGCGGCATGGCCCGAAAGCCCCGCCGGCAGGGACGCCGGCGCGGCAGGTTCAATTGATTTCAGAAGGGTGCTGGAACCGGCCTACCGCTCACTTCTTGAGGCGGTAGACCTCATGACAGCCGCCGCAATTGGCGCCGATCGTCTGAAGCGCAGCGCCGACGCCCGCCTGATCCGCCGGCATCGCCGCCAGCAGCGTGTCGGCATCGGCGGCAAGCTTCGCGGCCTTGGCCTTGAAGTCGTCCATCATCTCCCAGATCTTCGGGCTCGCCTCGGACTCCGCGCCCGTCTCGGAGCCGGCCGGGAACTGCTCGGGGAAGGCCTTGCCGACCTCGCTGAACGTCGTCAGCGACGCCTGCACGACCGCGGCATCGAAGGGTTTTTCGCCCTTGGCGATGCCGGCGAGCGCGCCCGCGGCGCCACCCACCTGCTTCATCATCTGTTGGCGGACGGCCTGGGGCTCGTCGGCCGCCGCGACGACGCCGGCGCCAATGACCGCAAGTACGGCAGCGGCCGCGATGGTCTTCAGTCTCATTGATAACTCCCGATTGTTGACGGCCCGGACGCCGGGCGCCTCTGCAAGTGCGCCGGCATGATTGCATTTTGCGGAAGGCAGGGAAGTAACATTTGTTTGAAATCGTTCCAACAAGGCGATCCCGGTTCCGCCGGCGCAGCGCCCTCAGGCGCCGTTCCATCCCCGCAGCAGCGTGACGGCGGCGATCACGATCAGCAGCAGGCCGGCCGCCCGCCCGACGAGCTTCGTCGCCGCCGGGCTGCCGGTCAGAACCGCCCGGCTGCGGGCGGCGGCGAGCGCCAGCCCGCCATAGACCGCGAGCTGCGTCGCCCAGATCATCACCAGCATGATCAGCGCCTGGCGCCAGAGCGGACCGAATTCCGGCCGCAGGAACTGCGGGAAGACGGCCAGCATGAAGAGATAGGCTTTCGGGTTCATCAGGCTCGTCAGCGCCCCCTGGCGGAAGCGCGTCCAGAGCCCGCGCCGGTCGAGCGCATCGACCCGGTCGACGGTGATCGAGCTTTTGAGCAGCGTCCAGCCGATCCACGCGACATAG
>NZ_JAKGBU010000002.1:52064-82181 GCF_021555155.1 Rhizobium alarense | reverse complement strand
GCGGAGCGCCACGCCGACGCCGAGCGCGGCGTAGAGCGTGTGCACCAGCCCGCCCGTCATGATGCCGAAGACCGCCGTCAGCCCGGCGCGCCGGCCGCCCGACAGCGCGCTCGCCAGCACGAAGACCATGTCCATGCCCGGCACGACGATGATGCCGGTGAGAAGGAGGAAGAACAGCCAGAGGTTTTCGGCATAGGTCATGTCAGTTGTCCGTTGTAATGGATGCGCCGGCCGTTGCCGCGCATCCTGATTTTCAAAGGGTTGCACCGTGCTATAACGGAGACCAACTGACAGGGATGTGTCAGTTGTGTTGGAGGAGACATGCGCAAGGCGTCCCGCCTTTTCGAGATCATCCAGATCCTGCGGCTCGCCCGCCACCCGGTTACGGCGGCCGAGATCGCCGCCCGGCTGGAGGTGACGGTGCGCTCGATCTACCGCGACATCGCGGGCCTGCAGGCGATGCGCGTGCCGGTCGAGGGCGCGCGCGGCATCGGCTATATCCTGCGCCCCGGCTTCGACCTGCCGCCGCTGATGTTCACGATCGAGGAGACGGAGGCCGTCGTGCTGGCGCTGGCGCTGCTGGAGCGCACCGGCGACCGGGAGCTGAAGGCCGCCGCAAGACGCGTGTCGGACAAGATCGCCGGCGCGGTGCCGCCGCCGCTGCGCCAGACCCTGTCGGCCCGCGCGCTGCATGCCTGGGGCACGCCGGCCCCGGCGCCCGACGGCGTCGATCTGGCGCTGGTGCGCCGCGCCATCCGCGAGGAGGAGGCGCTTTCGATCGACTATCGCGACGAATATGCGCGCAGGACCGAGCGCACCATCCGCCCTATCGCGCTGATCTACTATTCCGAGACGGCGAACATCGTCGGCTGGTGCGAACTCCGGCAGGCGATCCGCAATTTCCGCGCCGACCGCATCGAGGACTGCGCCGCGACGGGCAGACATTTCCGCGGCGAGGGCGACCGGCTGCGCGCGCTCTGGGTCGACGGCTGGCAGGTCAACCAGGCGGCGGGGTGAACGGGGTCAGGCGGCAGGCGGGGCCAGCGCGGCCGCGACGGTGCGCCCGAAGGCAAGGATCCGGCTCTCCTCGCGGCCGAAGCCGCGCAGCTCGAGACGGTCGTCGAAGACGTCGACGACGGCAAAGGCATTCGTGCCGGCGGTCTCGACCATGCCCTTGAGATTGACGAAATGCTGGCCGCCGACCGCACCGTAGTTGCCGGCATGGTTGTGGCCGGAAAAGGCGGCGCGGAAGCAGCGATAGCGGGTCAGCAGCTCGACCACGGCCTCGCAGTCCCAGAGATTGTGCTCGTTGCGGGGGTAGAGCGGATAGTGCAGGAAGACGACGACCGCTTCGCCGTCGGCCTCCGCCTGGTCCATGACCTCTTCCAGCCAGTCGAACTGGGCAGCCCCGATGCCGCCGTTCCAGATATGGGCGTTGATCGCGCCCTCGACCTTCATCGCCGCCAGCCGGTCGCCGAACGCTTCCTGGCGCGGATCGCCGGGCGGTGCCACGAAGACGCTCTCGACATTGCCGTCGAGCACGACGAAACGCACACCGCCGAGCGCGAAATGATGGTAGGGCGCCGGCATGCCGAGCCGCTTGTGCACCTCGCCGAGCCGCCCGGGCTCCACCAGGAAATCGTGGTTGCCGGGCAGGAAGATCGCGCGGTGCCTGAGCGTTTCGTAGGCGCCCAGGACGGCATCGAAGCTCTCGAAGCCGCGATCGATGACGTCGCCGAGCGTCATGACGAAGGCGAGATCCTCGCCGTTGAAGACGGCGATCGCCTCCTCGAGCTTGCCGAGGCTTCTCGCATAGAAGCGGTCGAGGGTCGGATGACGCTCGATAGCGGCATATTGCGGATCGGCGACGAGGCCGAAGGAAAAGCGCGGCAGACGGGCGGGGTCGGTCATTCCGCCTCCATAGGCGGCGGGTATGACAGGCGGATGACGGAGGAGATGTCCGGTTCAGAGGCAGGCCGCAGCGGCCGAAGCGCATGTCACGTCCGCTCACAGCCGATCGCCAGATCCAGCGCACCCTCAACATGCAGCCGGACGACATCGAAGGCCGGGAGCGGATAGTCCGCCGTCTCCGCCAGCAAGGGAAGTTCGGTACAGGCGATCGCCGCCGCCTGGGCGCCCCGCCCGGCCAGGTCGCCGGCCATCGCGAGCAGGTTCCGCCGCGGAGCCTTCAAAAGTGTCACACGGCTGATAGACGCCATCATGCAATACCTCGAAAACCACAATGCCGACCCCAAACCCTTCGTCTGGACAAGGTCCCCCGCCCAAATCCTCGAAAAGGTTGCAACGGCGAAACAAACGCTAGAGTCACAACGCTAGCTCCCACATTTCCCGCGCCATCTTTCCAGCCTGTTCCAACCACGCTCGTCGCTCGTCGCGGGAACTTGTGGCGACGACGCCAAATAGCGCGCGGCTCACATGCTTCACGCCGCAAAATTCGAGAATGCACCGCCGCCAGATGTGATCGAGCGGGTCGCCGAAGTGATTCTTCTCACGTTCGGCCGGAGTGTTGCCCGTGTTCAGGATCAAAGCCGCGCGCGTCCGCAACAGGCCGATCGGATCGTCCCCGCTGTCCACGCCTTTGGCGAATGTGTAGGCGGCCTCCGGGGCGAACACGCGATCGATCCAGCCCTTCATCATTGCCGGCGGTGCGCCCCAGCAATTGGGATGAATGACAGCGAGCAGATCACAGGCACGAAGCTCGGCAATATGCGCTGCGACTGTCTTGTCCGCGGTCGACGTGCCCCGAGCTTCGGACGCGGACAGAAGCGGATCAAAACCTTCTGCGTAAAGATCATGAAAGACGACATCACACCCCGCGGATGTCCAAGCCGTCCGCACCGCTTCCGCCAGCGCGTGATTGAAGCTATCGGCAGCCGGATGGCAAACCACGACAAGCGCTTTCACAGGCCTCTCCCAAATGTGGTCTTCGTTTCAGGACGGATACCAAGCTTAACGCTTGGTCCCTAGAGCATTTCCAGTCGAAGCGAAATCGCTTCGGCGTCGGATAATGTGGTAAAAACAATATTATAGAGTATTTCCAGTGATCCTGTTTTCACCGGAAATACTCTAGGATTTCAGTCCCGCGACAATCGCACCGACGAGAGCCGCAAGGCGCCTCCCCATGCACTTCCGAGGAGCTCAAACCTTTGCGGCCGGCCCATTGTCGAATTCCTGTTGCGAATCGGCGGTGTGCGTAACGCGCGCACCCAGCCACTGCATCACATTGGCGAGAAACGGGGCGATCTCGCTCCCGATCGGGGTCAACGCGTAGCTCACCTGCGGCGGTGTCGCAAGGGCGAAACAAGCGTTGGAGTCACAGCACTGGGCAGCACGGATGACAGGAGCATGACGGCGGGCGGCTTCCCGCTTCTCCCCGGTGGGGAGAAGGTGGCCCGCGAGGCCGGATGAGGGAGGTGCCGCAAGCGCCGTGCCCGCCCCCTCATCGCCTCGCTTCGCGCGGCACGTCTCCCCGGCGGGGAGAAGAGGGAGGCTGCCGCGCAGCTCCAACGAAAAAGCCCCGGCGCGGTCGCCCGGCCGGGGCTCTGCATCCTGTAAGAACGGGACGCCTACCTGGTCGCCGCCTCGTACATTTCGAGCACGTAGTCCCAGTTGATCAGGCTGTCGACGAAGGCTTCCAGGTATTTCGGCCGCATGTTGCGGTAGTCGATGTAGTAGGAGTGCTCCCAGACGTCGACGCCGAGGATCGGCGAAGCGCCGTGGACCAGCGGGTTCTCGCCGTTCGGGGTTTTCGAGATGGCGAGCTTGCCGTCCTTGACGGAGAGCCAGGCCCAGCCGGAGCCGAACTGCGTGGTGCCGGCGGCGACGAAGTCTGCCTTGAACTTGTCGTAGCCGCCGAGATCGGAATCGACCGCCTTCTGCAGCGCGCCCGGCAGGCTCTTGCCGCCGCCGCCCTTCTTCATCCACTTCCAGAAATGGATGTGGTTGTAGTGCTGGCCGGCATTGTTGAAGAGGCCCTGGTTGGTGCCGTAGGACTTCTTGACGATCTCTTCCAGCGAGAGGCCGGCGAGGCCCGCTTCTTCCGCCAGCTTGTTGCCGTTGTCGACATAGGCCTTGTGGTGCTTGTCGTGATGGTATTCCAGCGTCTCCTTCGACATGAAGGGGGCGAGCGCGTCATAATCGTAGGGAAGCGGCGGAAGTTCGAAAGCCATGGCGGTTTCTCCTCTTGGCATCGGAATTTTTTCAATGAAATCCGTGACGGGAACATAGGGGCGGTGGTGGGGAGTGGCAACCGGTGCACCTGCCAAAATTTGCGTTCCGGCAGGAAATTCATTTCCCCCGAAATGCCCCGCCGGCGCCATGGAACCGCCACAGAACGACGCGCATTCTTCCCGTCATGCCGGCCGGGCGACCGGGCGGCCCGGATGAAAGGACCCGCCATGCGCACCGCCAAGACCGCCCTCCTCATCGCCCTGCCGATCGCCGCCGCCGCGACGCCGGCGCTCGCCTCCTCGGACGATGCCTGGGAGGCGTTTCGCGCCGACGTGGAGAAGGCCTGCGTCGCGGCGCTGCCGGAAAAGTTCCGCAAGCCCACCGTGCATGTCGACCCGACCGGCACGGAACGCTTCGGCATCGCGCTTGTCGCCGGCCGCTCGCAGAGCGAGAAGATGCGCGTCAGCTATGTCTGCGTCTACGACAAGCAGGCAAAGACCGTCGAACTCACCGGCGCCATCGGCCCGGAATTCGTCCGGGTGCTGAACGACAAGCAGCGCGCCAAGGTGCTGGAACGGCGCGCCGCGGCCGCCAAGGGCGAGACGTCGCCCCAAGGCGCGCCGGAGGACGACGCGGAGGAATGAGGCGCTCTCACGCCGCCCGGCGGTAGGCGAAGCTCCTGCCGTCGGAAGTCGAGACGAGGCCCATGCGGTGCAGCGAGGCGAGCACTGCGGAGACGGCGGGCAGGCATTTACGGCCCTGTTTGAAGGCGCTGGCGATCGTCGCCGCGTCGACGGCGCCCTCGGCCTCGATCAGCTGGTGCAGCACGGCCGGCGTCTGGTCGCGCTCGTCGGAGGGGAAGGCGGGCTTCGGGCCGGAGACGGCCTCCAGGATCGCCTCGCCGAGATCGGCCTCCAGCTGCTCGGCCTTTTCCTTGTCCGAGCCGAAGCGCGGGATCTGGTAGTCGGGGCGCAGCCAGCGCACCAGCCCGCGCTTTTCCTCCTTCGCCCGCTCCTTGTTGAGCGCGACGAGGCGAGCAAGCACCTCCTCCTCCGCAAGGTCGACCGGCCAGCCATAGGCGTCGGCCACGGCGGCATCCAGCCGCTCGTGCAATTCCCTGATGATCAGCACCAGCCCGTCGTCGAAGATGCGGCGCTCCTTCGCATCGAGATCATCCGGCTTCGCGCCCGCCTTCAGCCGCTCCAGCACATTGTAGAGCCCGGTCAGCGTCAGGTGCTCATGTTCAGCCAGCACACGCTTGCGATGGGCGTCCAGTTCGTCCGCGATGGCGCCGATTTCGGCCATTTGCGCGTCGGTGGCGGCGGGGAACGGGAAGGGGTCGAAGCAGCGGGATTTCGAGTAGCGGGGGTCATTGCCGATTCCGAGCCATCCGCCAGCGCGTAGCGCCCATACGACGTGGAAGCGCGATGAGAGAACGCCGAGCGGATAACCTTCGCTCAAACCGATGGCGACAAGCATGTTGTCCGGCAGGATCGACGCGTCAAGGAACTGGAAGACGCGATGCTTGGCGGTCTCGACGGTGGCGATGTAGCGCGGGAGGTCGCTCATTGCGGGGCGTAAGTCCCGCCTCGGCTCTCCAAAAATCCACCAGTTGTCGCGATAGGTTGCACGGTTGTTGCCGTCACGCTCCGGCTTAACCGTTGAGAGAACATGCTGATAGACAACCGGGTAGCGCGTGCGTACCTGCTCGGCGCTCAGTCCGAACAGGTCGATCACCATGACGCCGCGCGGACGGTCCATCAGGTCGCGGCCATTCCGGTAAATGCGGATATGCCTTTCAAGACCCGGCAGACGACCGAGACCAAGAAGTTCGGCTTCCTGTGGGCTCACGATGAAGCCGGAGCCGTGTAGCTTCATACCCGGCGAGCAGATTCCGTAGTTCGCCTTGAGTTCTGCGGCGTTCGTCACATCCACCCCAACCGTCAGATCCGAATTCACCTTCCCGCGCTTCTCGTCGAACAGGATCACCGGGCTGTCGGTCTCGACGCCCTCCTCCGCCGTCACCTCCAGCAGCAGGCCGTCCTGCTTGCCGGCTTCGGCGACGGTCATGGCGATGCGCACGGCGGCGCTGTCGCGCGTCACCTTGGTCCAGGGATGGTCGGGGATCGTCATGACGATCGAAAGTGGCTTCTTCGCCGCGAGATAGGGTTCCATGACGCGGCGCTGGAACACCTGGCTGATCGAATTGGTGGTGACGAAGCCGAAGCGCTTCAGTGCCGTGCCCTTCTTCAGCAGGATGTCGGCCGAGCGGTCCCACCAGTACATGACGAAATCGGCGCTCTCGTTCATGTGGGCATGCGCCTTCCACAGCGCCTCGGCATAGGCGCCGCCCATACGCGCGCGGATATCCTTGCCGCCGACGAAGGGCGGGTTGCCGACGATATAGTCCGCCTCCGGCCATTTCGGCCGGCGCGGATTCGGATAGGTCTCCTGTCCGTCCACCACCTTCGGCATCGGGTAACCGTCCCAGACAAGCACCGCGTCGCGGTTCTCGATGTTGTGGAAGGCTTTCAGGATCGGTTCGGAGGGGGCGACGCCCTTGTTGCGGAAATGCCATTGCAGATGGCCGATCCACAGGACCAACTCGGCAATCGCCGCCGCGCGCGGATTGACCTCCAGCCCGAGGAACTGGTGCGGATCGACCGTGTGCCGTTCGAGCGCCAGCCCCTCCTGCCCGCCCAGGTCGTTCAGCGCCTCCAGCACCTCGCCTTCCAGCCGCTTCATCAGTTCCAGCGAGACATAGAGGAAATTGCCGGTGCCGCAGGCCGGATCGAGCACGCGGATGCCGCAGAGCCTGTCGTGGAAGGCGGCGACCGTCCGGATCGCCGCATCGGCCTTGCCCTCCGCCTTCTGCCGGTCGGCGGTGGAGCGGGCATTGTCCCATTCCGTGCGCAGCGGATCGATGACGGTGGCGATCACCAGCCGTTCGACATAGGCGCGCGGCGTGTAGTGCGCGCCGAGCTTGCGCCGGTCGGCGGGATCCAGCGCCTGTTCGAGGAAGGTGCCGAAGATCGCAGGCTCGACATCCTTCCAGTCGTAGCCGGCGGCGGCGGCAAGTTCGCCGATTTCTTCCTTCGCCAGCGGCAGGGCGCGGCGGTTCTTGAAGAACTCGCCGTTGAACTTCTTCACCTGCTCGCGGATGGTGGCGGAAAAGCCGCCCTCGTCCATGGCCTTCCACAGGTCCTGCATCATGCCCGGAAAGATTTCGGGTTTCTGCGCGCAATCCTTCAGGAGCGCCTTGAAGCTGTCCTTCGGCAGCAGGTCGACATCCTCGGCGAACATGGTGAAGAGCATGCGCATCAGGAACATGGCCACCTCCTCGGTGGCGTGGCCGGATTTTTCGAGCGCCTGGCTGACCCTGGCGATGCGGGCGGCGATCTCGCGGGTGACGCGGGCGGCGTGACGCGAGGGATCGAGCGACAGCGGATCGGTCCAGATGGCGATCAGCCGGGCGCGCACCGTCTCCTCGCGCAGATCCTCCAGATAGATGCGGAAGGAGCGGCGGTCGGGGAACTGGTCATAGGCCTTGCCGTCGCGGCGGAAATTGGCATAGACCTCGATGCAGTGGCCGACGTCGCAGACCAGCACGAAGGGCGGCGGCTCATGGGCGGCCGGCAGCAGGCGCACGTAGTTTTCGGCCTGGGCGCGGGCGTTCATCATCAGCACGTCCCAGGCGCGATTGGCGCCCGCGCGGCGGCCGCGCGGGGCGGCGGCGTCGAGGCCGGGAAGCTGCGGCGTCTCGATCTTCTTGTCCCCGAAAAGGCGGCTCTGCTTGGCCTCCAGGACGAAGCAGTCGCGCTTGTAGAGGTCGATGCGCTTCGGCGTGAAAGTACCGTCGCGGCCGGGATCGCGCACCGTGCGCTCGAAGACGTAATCGTTCGCCTCGTGCCCGGCGGAGGCCGGATCCGCATGGGGCAGGTCGAGCAGGTCGCAGAGCTCCGTCAGGAACAGCGCATAGTTGGCCCGTTCCTGTCCGCCCTCCTGGCCCTGCCAGCGTGCGATGAAGGCCTCGACGGCTCTTGTCACTCTCGTCTCTTCCCCCGGCATTTTCGTCGATCTTAAGGCTGCACGCCGTGCGTGCAAACTGCAAGCGCGAAACGCCTCACACGTCGCCGTTCGAGTTGGCCCAGTCGAAATAGAGGTCGCGGGCCTTGGCGGCGACGGGGCCGGGCTGGAGGTGGCGGTCCTCGAGGCGGGTGACGGGCACGACCTTGGAATAGTTGCCGGAGGTGAAGATCTCGTCGGCGGCCTCGAAGTCGGCGACCGTCAGCACCCCTTCCACCACCTCGAAGCCCGCCTCGCGCAGGAGGCCGATGACGCGGGCGCGGGTGATGCCGGCGAGGAAGGTGCGGTTGGCGGCCGGCGTGAAGACGACGCCGTCCTTGACCATGAAGATGTTCGACGCGCCCGTTTCGGCCACGTTGCCGAGCATGTCGCGCACCAGCGCGTTGTCGAAGCCGCGCCGCTTGGCATCGACGAGGATGCGGGCGTTGTTCGGATAGAGGCAGCCGGCCTTGGCGTCCGTCGGCATCGATTCCAGCGACGGGCGGCGGAAGGGCGAGACGGTGAGCGAGGTGCCGGCACGGGGATCGCCCATCGGCGCCTCGAACAGGCAGAGCGCGAAGCGGGTCGAGTCCGGGTCCGGCGCCACGACGCTGAACCAGCCGTGCTCGGCCCAGTACATCGGCTTGACATAGATCGCCGTCCTGCCGTCGAATTTCGCGACGCCCTCCCAGGTCAGCCCCTCGATCTCCTCGGCACGCATCGTCGCCCTGAGGCCGAGCGCCTCGGCCGAGCGGTTGACGCGCTGGCAGTGCAGGTCGAGATCCGGCGCGATGCCGTCGAACCAGCGCGCGCCGTCGAACACCGTCGAGCCGAGCCACATGGCATGTGAGGTCGGGCCGATCAGCTTCGGGTTGCCCTCCAGCCATTCGCCGTCGACATAGGTCCAGGTGGTGGTGCGGGCGGATGTATCGACGGGCATGGTGGTTCTCCTTTTCCGGCATGAAGGCCCGCCAGGCGGGATCGGTCAAGCCGCAATGCGCCTCCGTGCCCGGTTTTTCCGCAGGGTCTCAAGAGGATGAATGGGTGCATCAGGCTTTGTCATGGATCGCCGGCTTTGCGGCCGGAACCCGCCATGCGATAGAAGAGCATGACCGACGCCCGCCCGACGGCACCCTCAAAATCCCTGTCGATCCGCAGGCTCGCGGCCGGCGACGTCGAGACGTTCCGGGCACTGCGGCTGGAGGCGCTCCGCTGCGAACCGGCCGCCTTCGCCAGCACGGCGGCGGAGTGGGAGGCGCTCGATGCGGACGGCTGGCGCCGCTGGATCGCCGACGCCACGCTGCTCGCGGCGCATCTCGACGGCGAGCCCGTCGGCCTCATGGGTTTCATGCGGCAGCGGGCGAGCAAGATGGCGCACCGGGCAAGCGTCGTGATGGTCTATGTGAGGCCGGAGCACCGGGGAACCGGACTGGCGGAGGCGCTGCTTTCGGACCTTTGCGCCGAGGCCGCATGCGACGGCGTCGTCCAGCTCGAACTGGCGGTGACGGCGGAGAATGGCAGGGCGGTCGATTTCTACCGCCGCGCGGGTTTTGCGGAGATCGGCCGGATTCCCGGCGGCTTCCGCCACGAAGGACGCGAGATCGACGAGATCCTGATGGCGATGCGCATCGCGCCGGCGGCGCGAGCCGCGCCCTGAGAACGACGGCAAGGACGAGGACGACGATGAAAGCCATGTATTACGAAGCCTTCGGGGCAACACCCGAGATCCGCACGCTGCCCGATCCGACGCCGACCCGGGGCGGCGTCGTCATCAAGGTGGAGGCGACGGGGCTCTGCCGCAGCGACTGGCACGGCTGGATGGGGCACGACCCCGACATTTCCCTGCCGCATGTGCCGGGACACGAGCTGGCGGGCATCGTCGTCGTCGCCGGCCGGAACGTCGGGCGCTTCAAGGCGGGCGACCGGGTGACGGTGCCCTTCGTCTCGGGCTGCGGCCATTGCGGCGAATGCCGCTCGGGCAATCAGCAGGTCTGCGAGGAGCAGTTCCAGCCGGGCTTCACGCACTGGGGCTCGTTTGCCGACCATGTGGCGATCGACCATGCCGACCACAATCTCGTGCCCCTGCCGGAGACCGTCAGCTTCGCCACCGCCGCAAGCCTCGGCTGCCGTTTCGCCACCTCGTTTCGCGCCGTCGTCGACCAGGCGCGCGTCACCGGCGGCGAATGGGTGGCCGTGCACGGCTGCGGCGGCGTCGGCCTGTCAGCGATCATGATCGCCGCCGCGCTCGGTGCCAACCCGATCGCCATCGATATTTCCGAGGAGAAGCTCGCCTTCGCGCGCGACATGGGCGCGGTCGCGGCCGTCAACGCACGGCAGGTCGCCGACGTGGCCGAGGCGGTGCGCGAAATCACCGGCGGCGGCGCGCATGCCTCGATCGACGCGCTCGGCTCGCCGGTCACCTGCTTCAACTCCATCAAGAACCTGCGCCGGCGCGGCCGCCATGTGCAGGTCGGCCTGATGCTCGGCGAACACGCGACGCCGGCGATCCCGATGGCGCAGGTGATCGGCCACGAGCTGGAGATCTACGGCAGCCACGGCATGCAGGCCTGGCGCTACGATGCGATGCTCACGATGATGGCGACCGGAAAACTGAAGCCGGAGCGGCTGATCGGCCGGGAGATTTCGCTGGAAGACGCGGTGCCCGCCCTGATGGCGATGGACACGGCGACCGATCTCGGCATCAGCGTCATCACGCGGTTCTAGGGTGCGGCGCCATTGTGCAATGCACAAAGAATTGACATTATCGCTCCAATGACCAATGCCTTGCTTTCAATGCGCATTTAGGGGGAGCCGCGCACCGTGTCCCATGCCGCCTATGTCTTCGATGCCTATGGCACGCTGTTCGACGTGCATGCGGCCGTGCGCCGCCATGCGGGCGATGTCGGCGAGAACTACCAGCTCTTCTCCGAGGTCTGGCGCGCCAAGCAGCTCGAATATTCCTGGACGCGGGCGCTGATGGGCGCCTATCGCGACTTCTGGACGCTGACGGAGGAGGCGCTCGACTTCACGTTCCAGCGCGTGCCGGGCGTCGACCGGAGCCTGCGGACCAAGCTGCTCGAAGCCTACTGGAAGCTCGACTGCTATCCCGAGGTCCCGGCCGTCCTGAAGGGGCTGAAGGGCCGCGGCGCGAAGATCGCCATCCTCTCCAACGGCTCGCCGGAAATGCTGAAATCGGCCGTCGCCAATGCGGCGCTCGACACGGTGATCGACGACGTCTTCTCGGTGGACGCACTGAAGACCTACAAGACGGCGCCCGCCGTCTACGACCTGGTGACCACCGCCTACCGGCTCTATCCGAACGCCGTTTCCTTCCAGTCCTCCAACCGCTGGGACGTGGCGGGCGCGACGCGGTTCGGCTTCCGCACCGTCTGGATCAACCGCAGCAACGCGCCGGACGAATACGGCGATCTCGGCCCGAGCCTGATCCTGCCCTCGCTCGACGCGCTCTGAGGAACCGCCGCATGGCCTGGTCCGCGTCCGACTACCTGAAATTCGAGGACGAGCGGACCCGGCCGGCGCGCGACCTCCTGGCACAGGTGCCCGACCCGCCGCCGGGCACCGTCTACGATCTCGGCTGCGGGCCGGGCAACTCGACGGAACTCGTCGCGGCGCGCTTTCCGGGCCGCGGCGTGCGCGGCGTCGACAACGCCGCCGACATGCTGACGGCGGCGCGCCAGCGCCTGCCCGGCATCGATTTCATCGAATGCGACCTTGCCCGCTGGCTGCCGCACGAGCCGGCCGCCCTGCTCTTTTCCAACGCCGTCTTCCAGTGGCTGCCGGACCATATGGCGCTCCTGGCGCGGCTCATGGCGCATCTCCGGCCGGGCGGCGTGCTTGCCGTGCAGATGCCGGACAATCTCGACGAGCCGTCGCACCGGCTGATGGCGGAGAGCGCGACGGCGGGCCCGTGGCGGCACGCCTTCGAGGGCCGCCTGCCGCACCGGGTGCCGCGGCCGCCGCCGTCGGCCTATTTCGACGCCCTGTCGCCGCTCGCGGCGCGCGTCGACGTCTGGCACACCGTCTACAACCACCCGATGGCCGATGCGGCGGCGATCGTCGACTGGGTGAAGTCGACGGGGCTCAGGCCCTATCTCGACCGCCTTCCGGCGGCGGACCGGCCCGGTTTCCTGTCCGACTACACGGCCCGCATCGACGCGGCCTATCCGCCGCTCGCCGACGGACGGCGCCTGCTGCGCTTCCCGCGGCTGTTCGTCGTCGCCGTCAGGGCGTGAGCGGTCCTTCGACGCCGCAGACGCGCGACTGCCGGCGTGACAAAGGCTCGCGATAAAGTTACATTTCACAACTGTAGCGGGATCGTCGGGCCGCCGCAGGGCGCGGCGCCCGGTCGAGGTCGAACGGAGGCGCGCCATGTCCAACAACTACAAGCGCATGGGAAAAGTGTTCGACGGCGAGACGGACGTGGCCGCGATGCCGCGCTGCGCCAAGCGTCTCCTCAGGATCCGCGCCAATCTCGAAAAGCTGCGCCGCCAGAAGAAGGATTCGTCGCTGTTGCTGGCGACCTGGAACATCCGCGACTTCGATTCCAACAAGTTCAAATACGGCCCGCGGCTGACGGAGAGCTTCTACTATATCGCCGAGATCATCTCCTGCTTCGACCTCGTCGCGCTGCAGGAGATCAACCGCGATCTCGCGCCGCTCGACAAGGTCATGGGCATCCTCGGACGCGAATGGGACTATATCGCCACGGACACGACCGAGGGTTTCGGCGGCAACGGCGAGCGCATGGCCTTCGTCTACAATCGGGAAAAGGTCTGGTTCCGCAAGATCGCCGGCGAAATCGTGCTGCCCAACGGCCATCTCGTCGTATCGAAAGCAAAAGTGAAGGCGGACACGGCGACGCCCGGGATCGAGCCGCAGATCAAGGAGATGAAGCAGCAGTTCGCGCGAAGCCCCTTCCTCGTCACCTTCCAGTCGGGCTGGTTCCGCTTCAGCCTCTGCACCGTCCACATCTATTTCGGCGACGATTCCGGCCCGCAGCTCGAGCGCCGGATCAACGAGATAAATGCGCTCGCCAAATTCTTCGCGGACCGGCAGGACACCGTCAGCAAACAGGAAAAGGACCGCAACGGCGTCGTTGAGAACTACATCCTGCTCGGCGACTTCAATGTCGTCAGCCCGCAGCACGAGACGATGAAGGCGCTGAAAAGCAGGGGCTTCAAGATCCCCAGGCAGATCGACGGCGAGACGATGGGAAAGGACCAGCGCAAGCATTTCTACGACCAGATCGCCGTGCGCGTGAAGGACAAGCGCTTCCGGGTGGTCGATGGCGGCATCGTCGACATGTTCGCCGAGGTGTTCCGGGACAATGCCGAGGACATCGCGCTCTATGCGCCCTTCATGCCTCCGACCGACCCCGAGACGAAGAAGAGCGCCAGGGCGAAGACGCCCGAAGACCTCTATCGCAAATGGCGCACCTGGCAGATGTCCGATCATTCGCCGCTGTGGATCGAGATCGACACGGACTATACCGACGACTACCTGCGCCAGATCGCCGGCGGAGCCGACGTGTGAGAACCTGACACCCGCGCGCAAGCGGCGGTGCCGCCAGCCGCCGAGGCAAGAAACCCGTCCGCTAAAGCCGTTCTGCCAGAAAATCGATGAAGGCGCGGATGCGGGCGGCGAGATGCTCGTGGCCGGCGAAAACGGCGTGCACCTCCTCGAGGTCACCGGGATTGTGATCCTCCAGCAGCGGCACGAGCGCGCCGGCGGCGATGTCCGGCTCCACATGGAAGCGCCCGACGCGGCCGATGCCGATGCCCGCGAGACAGAGCTGGCGGATGATCGACCCGCTCGACACCAGCAGGTTGCCGGAGACCGGCCGCCGCTCCACCGCCGTGCCGCCCGGCGGCAGGAAGGACCATTCGTCGATGCTGCGGCGGAAGTTGAAGCGGATGCAGTTGTGCCCGGCAAGGTCGGCCGGCGTCCGCGGCGTGCCGTGGCGGGCGAGATAGGCGGGCGAGGCCATCACCACCTGCCGGCTTTCCATGAGCTTGCGGGCCTTGAGGCTCGAATCGCGCATCGGCCCGTGGCGGACCGCCACGTCGGCGCGCTCGCCGACCACGTCGATCAGCCCGTCCGTCAGCGTCAGGTCGAGCTCGATCTCCGGATAGAGCGCGAGGAAGGCCGGGGCGAGCGGCAGGATGTAGCGCTCGCCGAAGCCGACCGACGCATTGACGCGCAACGGCCCGCGCGGCGTCGCGCGGGCACCGTCGGCGACGATCCGCTCCGTCTCGGCGATCTCGGCGAGGATGCGCCGGGCGCGCTCCAGATAGAGTTCACCCTCCGGCGTCAGTTCCAGCGTGCGCGTGCTGCGCACGAGAAGGCGCGTGCCGAGCCGATCCTCGATGCGGGTGACGAGCTTGCTGACGGCGGACGGCGACAGGCCGAGCCGGCGGCCGGCGGCGGAGAAGCTCTTAAGTTCGGCGGCGGCCGCGAAGACCTCCATCTCGCCGGCGCGATTGTCCATCGGATCCTCCTTTGAATTCAATTCAAAGATACTTATCCGATCCCCCGACTTATCGCGCAAGGCAGCGCGGCGCATAGTCCGCCTCGAACCAACCTCCGAAACCCCGTTCTGCCGCCGGGCCGCGCCCGGCGCAGGGAGTCCGCCCATGCCTCCTGCCCTCTTCGCGCTGACGATCGCCGCCTATGCGATCGGCACCACCGAATTCGTCATCGTCGGCCTGCTGCCGACGGTCGCCGGCGACCTCGGCATCACCCTGCCGCTCGCCGGCCTCATCGTTTCCATCTATGCGCTCGGCGTCACCTTCGGCGCACCGGTGCTGACGGCGCTGACCGGGCGGGCGGGCCGCAAGGGCCTGCTCATCGGTCTCATGGCGCTCTTCGTCGCCGGCAATACGCTTGCCGCGCTGTCGCCGTCCTACGAAATGCTGCTCGTCGCCCGCGTGCTCTCGGCCTTCGCGCACGGCGTCTTCTTCTCCGTCGGCTCGACCATCGCGGCCGATCTGGTTCCGGAAAACCGGCAGGCCTCGGCGATTGCCATGATGTTCATGGGGCTGACGGTCGCGATCGTCACCGGCGTGCCGCTCGGCACCTTCATCGGCCAGACCTTCGGCTGGCGGGCGACCTTCTGGGCCGTCGCGGCGCTCGGCATCGTCGCCTTCGCCGGCATCGCGCTGCTGCTGCCGACGAACCTGAAACGGCAGGCACCGGCCGGCCTCGTCGACCAGGTCCGCGTGCTCGGCTCCGGCCGGCTGCTCCTCGTCTTCGCGATGACGGCGCTCGGTTATGGCGGCACCTTCGTGACCTTCACCTATCTCGCGCCCGTGCTGCAGGAGATCACCGGCTTCTCGGCCGGAAGCGTCAGCCTGGTGCTCGTGCTCTACGGCCTGGCGATCGCGGCAGGCAATATCGCCGGCGGCCGCGTCGCCGACCGCAACCCGGTGCGCGCGCTCTTCTGGCTCTTCGCCGTGCAGGCGCTGGTGCTCGTCGCCTTCACCTTCACCGCCCCCTCGCCGGTGCCGGCGCTCGTGACGCTTGCGGCGCTCGGCTTCCTGAGCTTCGCCAACGTGCCCGGCCTGCAGCTCTATGTGGTGGAACTCGCCAAGCGCCATCGCCCGGGCGCAATCGACGTCGCCTCGGCGCTCAACATCGCCGCGTTCAATCTCGGCATCGCGGCCGGGGCCTGGATCGGCGGCCTCGTCGTCGCCTCGCCGCTCGGCCTCGGTGCAACGCCCTTCGTCGGTGCGGTTCTCGTCGCCGCTGCCCTCGTTCTGACGCGCATCAGTGCCATGCTCGACCGCAAGGCGGAGGAGCAGGCGCCCGGCTGGAGCGGCCGGGCAGAACCGAACCGCGCCTGAGGCGTTTCACCCCATCACAGCCTACCGGCGCCGTCGCCTGCGGCGGCCGCAGTCCAGAAGGAGAAAACCATGAAAACCGTCTCTTCCAACGGGGCCAACATGCCCCAGCTCGGCTTCGGCACGTTCCGCATGCCCGAGAGCGAGGTGCTCGCCATCCTGCCGAAGGCGATCGAGACCGGCTTCCGCCATATCGACACGGCGCAGATCTACCGGAACGAGGCCGCCGTCGGCGCGGCGATCGCCCGCTCAGGCGTCGCGCGCGACGAACTCTTCCTCACCACCAAGGTCTGGGTCGACCGCTTCCATCACGACGACTTCCTGCGCTCGGTCGCCGAAAGCCTGGAGAAGCTCAGGACCGACCATGTCGACCTGCTGCTCCTGCACTGGCCGAACGACACGGTTCCGCTCGCCGAGCAGATCGGGGCGCTGAACGAAGCCCGCGACCGGGGCTATGCGACGAATATCGGCGTTTCCAACTACAACACCGGGCTGATGGCGGAGGCCGTGCGCCTGAGCACGGCGCCGCTCGCGACCAACCAGGTCGAGTATCACCCCTATCTCGACCAGTTCAAGGTGCTGGAAGCGGCCGAATCCTACCACATGTCGGTCACCGCCTATTACGCCATGGCCGACGGGCGCGTGCCGAAGGATCCGGTGCTGAAGGAAATCGGCGCCCGCCACCGCAAGACGGCGGCGCAGGTAGCGCTGCGCTGGCTGATCGAACAGCCGGGCGTCGTGGCGCTGACGAAGACCGCGACCGAAAGCCGGCTGAAGGAAAACTTCGACATCTTCGACTTCACGCTGTCGGCCGAGGAAATGAAGCGCATCCACCTGCTCGCCCGCCCGGACGGCCGCATCGTCAATCCCGACGGTCTCGCGCCGCGCTGGGACAGGGCGGCGTAGGGCCGCGAGACACAAGGTTCGCCGCGGCCGACTTGCCCGCGGCGAACCTTGTCTTCAATTCCTGATTGAATCCAACAGTCGACTTGCTACAATCCGATTGCCGAAATCGATTTTTTGTAGTAACAAGAAATGTCGATTGAATTCGATCCGCTGAAACAGGCAATGACGCTCAGAGAGCGCGGCCTCGACTTCTCGCGCGCGGCCGACCTATTCGACGGCGAGCATATAACGATCGAGGATGACCGGGAGGACGACGGAGAAGCGCGGTTCATCACGGTCGGTCGTCTCGACGGACGAATGGTTGTCATCGTTTGGACCTGGCGCGGCGATGCCCAGCGGACCATCAGCATGAGGAAAGCCAATGACCGGGAGCAGGAAACCTTCGGCAAACGACTGGATCGATCCTGAAGATGCACCCGACCTCTCCGAAGCACCCTGGCGCGAGCGGATTGCCGCCGCTCCCCTGCGCCGCGGTCGGCCGCGCCGCGAACCGGTGAAGACGTCGACGACCATACGCCTCGACACGGATCTGATCGCCCATTTTCGCGCCGGCGGCCCGGGCTGGCAGTCGCGCATCAACGCCGCTCTGCGGCAGTGGCTCGAGCAACAGCGGACGTGAGGCAACCGCAGACGAAACCGTTTGCAGGAATCTTGCTGACATACTGGCAAGGATGGCGCCATCGTTCCGCTTGGGGATGGCCGGTTGATCGACACGCGCGGCCCCGGCGCTACGGATGATGGCTGGCCGGCGATCCTGCACAAGGAAACCTGCCACAGATCCGCCTTCCCTTTGCAATTCGCCGGCCGAAGGTCTATGCAGCCTCTGCCCGCCGCCTGGCGGGCGGAGGAGCATTCCATGCCGTCCCACCCGGCCCCCGCCGTCGATTTTGCGCCCGACTGGGCGGCGATCGTTGCCGTCGTTCTCGGCGTCACCGCCTTTTCGGTGGCGCAGGGCGTCACCTATCCGCTGATCTCGCTGGTCCTCGAGGCGCGCGGCGTGACGTCGACGCTGATCGGCATCAACGCGCTCGCCTTCGCGCTCGGGCTCGGCGCCGCGACGCTGTCGCTCGGCCGGCTGACCCACCGCTTCCGCGCCGACCGGCTGATCGTCGCCGGCCTCGTCGGCTGCGCGCTGTCGCTCGCCGCCTTCGCCGTCACGACGTCGCTTTCGGCCTGGTTCGTTTCCCGCTTCGTGCTCGGTTTCTCGGCCAGCATCATCTTCATGCTCGGCGAGGCCTGGCTCAACGTCGCCTGCCCGGACCGGCTGCGCGGCCGAGTCTCGGGCATCTACGGCGCCTGCATCTGCGCCGGTTTCGCGGCAGGCCCGCTCGCCATCCCGCTGTTCGGAACCGAGGGCGGCTTCGGCTTCGCGCTGACGGCCGTCTATCTCGCCATGGTCGCGTTTGCGACCGCCATGCTGCTCTTTTCGACGAAGACCGTGCCGGAACCCTCGACGACGCGGGACCTCTTCGCCTTCTTCCGGCAGGCGCCGCTGCTCGTCGCCATGGTCTTCGCCTTCGGCTTCGCCGACATCGCGGCGATCTCCGCGATGCCGGTCTATTTCGTCAAGACCGGGCATACGGAGGCCTTCGCGGCGGTGAGCGTCACGGTGCTGGCGCTGCCGACCGCGCTTGCCCAGCCCTTCATCGGCGTGGCGCTCGACCGCCTGCCACGCCGCCGGGTGGCGATCGCCGCGGCGACCGCCGGGGCGGCGAGCTTCCTTGCCATCCCGTTCCTCGACGCGCCGGCCGCCATCCTCGCCGCCTTCGCGCTGATGGGCACGGCGACCTTCTCGCTCTACACCTGCGCGCTGACGATGCTCGGCGAACAGTTCCGCGGCGGCATGCTGGTTGCCGGCGCTGCCGCCTATTCGCTCGCCTATGCGATCGGCAGCGGCGCCGGATCGAGCGCCACCGGCGCCGTCATGGAATGGGGCGGCCCCGCGGCCGGGCCGCTGTCGGTCGGCGCGGCGCTTGCCCTGTTCACGGCGCTCTTTGCTCTTTCGGGACGGCGGCAGGCCTGAGCGCCCGCCCGCCCGTCCGCCGGGCCGGCAGGTTGATCAGCACCACGCCGGCGATCGCCGTCACCGCGCCGGCAAGCACGACGACGGGCAGATACTCGCCGAGCAGCACCGTTCCGAGCAGGACGCCGACGACGGCCCGCAGATAGGCCTGGCTGGCGACGCCGAGCGAGCCGATCGTCCGGACGAGGCGGAAATAGATCATCACCGCAACGCCCGTTGAGAAGACCGACAGCATGGCGACGGCGAGCAGCGCCCGCGGCGACGGGGCCAGCCGCCAGGGCGCGTCCAGCACGAGGCTCAGGGGAACGAGGCAGGCTGCGGCGCAGAGCATGGTGCCGGCCGCCGTGACCGGCGCCGAGAGGTGGTGGAAGCGGCGGCCGTAGATCGCCGCACCGGCGTAGAGCATGGCGCCCGACACCGCCGCGGCCTGGCCGACGACCTGCCGGCCGAGCCCGGCAAGCGCTTCCGTCCCGACGATCAGCAGCACGCCGACAAGGCCGAGACAAGCGCCGAGGAAACGCAGCGGGCCGGTCGGCTCGTGGCGGCTGATCAAAAGGGTGAAGAGGAAGACGAAGACCGGCGAGGTGGAATTCAGGACACTCGCCAGGCTGCTGTCGATGTGCTGCTGGCCCCAGGCGAGCACCGTCCAGGCGATCGTGCTGTTCAGCATTGCCAGCAGGAACAGCCTCCGCCAGGTGCCGGCATCGGCCGGCAGCCGGTCGCCGCGCAACCGCAGCACGACAAGCAGGAACAGGGCCGCGATCGAAACGCGGGCGGCGACCACCGTTACCGGCGGGATCTCGGCAACCGCGATCTTCAAAAAGAAATAGGAACTGCCCCAGAGCAGCGCCAGAAGGCCAAGAAGCGCGAATTCCCGCGCCGGTCGGATGGGTCTTTCGGTCACGTTCGTCTCCGCTTTCGGAAGACCGGACCCTAGATCACGGCATCGCGCAAATGCTTCGGTCGCGATCGAACCATGCGCGGCGATGCCCTTCGGCAGGCGCGCCGGACCGCGCGTGGCGCACGGTCCGGCGCGACGGCATCGTGCTCAGACGAACTGGCCGAGGCCCGGAACGGAATCGACGACCTGGTCGACGGTCTCGTCGCCGGCGTGCTCGCGGGCGATGGCGATGGTTTCCTTGGCGAGGCCGGTGATCTCGCCCATGCCGAGGCCCTCGCCCATCAGCTGCTGGCCGAGCGCCATGACGCCGCCGCCGCCCACCGCGCTCATCAGCCCGCCGAGCAGGCCGCCGCCGCCGGTGCCCTCGCCGTTGTACTTGGCGACGAGCTCGCTCGCGCCCGGGATCGCCTCGATCATCTTGGCGACCGGGCCATCGGCCGCCTCGCGCTGGAGAAAGCCGAGCATCATGCCGATCGCCTTTTCGGCGAGGCCCGCATCGATGCCGACGGCATCGGCGACGCGGGTGACGAGTTCGTTCATGGGAAGTCCTCCGATAAAATTGACGTTAACGTCAAGGTAAATGAACTCTGCGGCGAACTCAAGCCGGAGCGGGGCGGATCAACAGCCTTGCAGGCGCTTATTGATCTCATGCCCGAACCTTATAAAGTCTGCCTGACGATTCAATGAAAAGATGCGGGGACCCGCCGCGGCAACGTCGCCAGGCAGCCTCCAGGGAGACCAGACGTGACGGAATCCATGCTCCAGGACGGCAAACTCTATATCGGCACCAGCCGCAAGCCGGACGACACGATCAACAAGGGCGAATATCTCGACCTGAAGTTCGGCAACCGGCACGGGCTCGTCACGGGCGCCACCGGCACCGGCAAGACGGTGACGCTGCAGATCCTCGCGGAAGGCTTTTCCAATGCCGGCGTGCCGGTGTTCTGCGCCGACGTGAAGGGCGATCTCTCCGGCATCGGCGCGATCGGCGAGGCGAAGGACTTTCTCCTGAAGCGCGCCGAGCAGATCGGGCTTGCCCCTTACGACTTCCAGCAGTTCCCGGTGATCTTCTGGGATCTCTACGGCGAGAAGGGCCACCGGGTCCGCACCACCATGTCCGAAATGGGGCCGCTGCTTCTGTCGCGCCTGATGAACGCGACGGACGCGCAGGAGGGCGTCATCAACATCGCCTTCAAGATCGCCGACGAAGGCGGCCTGCCGCTGCTCGACCTCAAGGACCTGCAGTCGCTCCTGACCTATATGGGCGAGAACGCCACGGCGCTCTCCAACAAGTTCGGCTTCATCTCCAAGGCATCGGTCGGCTCGATCCAGCGCGAGCTGCTGATCCTCGAGCAGCAGGGGGCGGAACATTTCTTCGGCGAGCCGGCGCTGAAGATCTCCGACATCATGCGCACAACCAACGACGGGCGCGGCGCCATCTCGGTGCTCGCCGCCGACAAGCTGATGATGAACCCGCGGCTCTACGGCACCTTCCTGCTGTGGATGCTCTCGGAGCTGTTCGAGGTCCTGCCGGAGGTGGGCGACCCCGACAGGCCGAAGCTCGTCTTCTTCTTCGATGAGGCGCACCTGCTCTTCAACGACGCACCGAAGGTGCTGGTCGAGCGCGTCGAGCAGGTGGTGCGGCTCATCCGCTCGAAGGGCGTCGGCGTCTATTTCGTCACGCAGAACCCGCTCGACGTGCCGGAAACCGTGCTCGCCCAGCTCGGCAACCGGGTGCAGCACGCGCTGCGCGCCTATACGCCGCGCGAGCAGAAGGCGGTGAAGACGGCGGCCGACACGTTCCGCCCCAACCCGGATTTCGACTGCGCCGCCGTCATCACCCAGCTCGGCACCGGCGAGGCGCTGGTCTCGACGCTCGAAGGCAAGGGCGCCCCCTCGATGGTCGAGCGCACGCTGGTGCGCCCGCCCGCCTCGCGGCTCGGGCCGCTAACGGAGGCCGAGCGCGCCGAGGTCATCAAGGTGAGCCCGGTCGCCGGCCTCTACGACGAGGACTTCGACCGCGAATCCGCCTACGAGATGCTGGCCGCGCGGGCGAGGAAGGCGACGGAGGCGGCCGAGGCCGAGAAGCGCGCGGAAGAAGAAGCCGAGGCCGCCGAGCAGACGTCCGGCGGCAGCCGCTGGACGCTGCCCGGCTTCGGCGACGACGACCCCGCCCCCACGACCACCACCCGCAAACGCACCTCCGGCTACCAGCGCGAGACGGTCGCCGAAGCGGCGATGAAATCGGTGGCAAGGACCGTGGCCTCGTCGCTCGGGCGCGCCCTGGTCAGGGGGATCCTGGGGAGTTTGAAGCGGTAGGGGAAGCCGCCAGCGATAACGGCTGCGCGCCGGCACATCACGCCGACGCCCGGTATCCTTGAAATCGGCGGGGATGCTCCCCATATATGGTCGAGTGGCAGCCATTGAACGGGCGCTGTTGCTTTAAGGGCGACAGTCACCCTGGCCCCAGCAAAGGAGGACATCATGTCTTCCGACTTCCAATTTCATCCCATCCAAGCATCGGACCTGACCTTGATGCGCAGCGTGCTGAGCAATGCGGGTTACTGGGCAAACGGCGCGGCAACCGACGTGAGCGCCGCACGCTTCGTGATTGCGCAGTTTCAAGATGGCGTCCGCACGAGAGAAGGCCTGATCTCCGCCTTGTCGCACAGAGTGAGTCGGCCTTCATGACCCTGTCCTTTCCCAACCCCGCCCGCAGTTACGACGAAAGCAAGCGACGCGTCCGGTTCGTCGGTCATGACGGCATGTTCGAGATCCGCTTCTTCCTGCCCGTCGACGTCTTTGCGGGCGACATTTCGCCGCGAAACGGCACCGAGCGGGACTATCTTTCGGCCTTTGACAGGATGCGCCAGCGTATCCTCGAGACCGCACGCAAAGCCTATGCGGCAAACCGGCGGGACACGATCGAGCTCGACGCCCGCAGTTTCGGCTAGAGTATTCCGGTAAAACGGATCGCCGGAAATACACCAGAGTTTGTTTTTTACCGCATTGTCCGACGTACGGTGCCGGCCGCTTGCCGATCTCGAAGCCCGCGCCCCGTTTTCCGACAACCCGTGTTCCGACAAGTGTTCCGACAAGGAGGATTCATGGCTTTCGCCGGCACCACAGGCATAACGACATCATCTGTCTGCCTCGAGCCCATCGGCAGCGGCGCAGGCGCCCGGCGATGGTAGACAGGCCCGTCCCGCCGGCCGTCGGCGGCCGAACTGCACGGTCCATGCTGCAAAAGCTGCTGCGGCGCGGCGACTATGCGACATCGGACCTTCAAGCCGCATTCGGACGCGACCACTGCAGCGAGCGCATCATCATCGACCGCATCCACGCCGGCATGATCTTGCCGCAAGATTATCCGGCTTCTCCCAGGCAGAACGGTGAATTTGACCGAACGGCCCTGGCGAATTGGGAGAACGAAGGCGGCAGCACCGGCCATTCGTCCTTCAACAATATGGGCGACAGTACCGTTGCTCGAATGCTGGTCCGCTGATGGATGAGAACGACAACATCGTCAGCCTGGTCGAATTCCGAACTTCCAAGGCCCAAACGCTCAAGAGAGGCGGCAACGTGGTTCCGATGGAGGTCAGGTCCGGCAAGGCACCATCATGCACCGTTCATGTCTTGAACAAGCCCGGCCGGCCCGAAGGGATCGCAGAGGAATGACGACAGTCTCTCCGGACGCCGCGAGCCGGCCCGGCGCCGTGCAGACACCGTGAATCCGAAAACCCGGCTCAAGGGAGCTTCGTCCATGTTGACCCGAACGAAAACGCGCACCGTGCATTTCGACAGGCCGTTCACCCTGTTCGGCCTCGACGGCGTGCAGCCGCCCGGCGACTATCAGGTGCAGGACGACGAAGAGCAGCTGACCGGGATTTCCTGGCTCGCCTATCGCCGCATCGATACGCTCATCGAAATCAACGCCGGCCCGAAGAAGAGCCTTGTCTCCATAGACAATGCCGACCTCGATGCCGCGATCGAGAAAGACCGGACACCGTCCATGCCCGCCGGTTGACGGCCCGCCGCAGGGCGACCCCGGTGATCGGGCGGGGCGGCGCGATGCCTGCACCGCCCTTTCTGCGACCGGTCGGAACCGTCCGCGACTACGGCAGGAAATCCCCGTCGCTCAGCTTGAACCTGCCGTCGAGGTGGACGGCGAAATCGGCGCGGGAGAAGCAGATGCGGCGGGCATGCGCGCGGCGAGCCCGAGGCGTTCGGCGACGGCCGTCACGGCCTTCGTCAGAACCACCCCCTCGGCAATGGGCCAGGCGCAAGAATTGCCATTGGCGATGTCCTTTCCCGAGAAAGAAGATCATATTTTCCCGAGAAAGAGGGCCGGACGGAGTTTTTGCTGCCACGGACGCGGCGGGCCGCCCTCGCCTGCGGTCCGGAGACCGCGGACGGGACGGCCGATCCGGCCCGGAGGCAGATGTCAGGCGACCGTCGTCCTGACGTCGAGGTTGCCGCGCGTGGCGTGGCTGTAGGGGCAGACGACGTGGGCCTTCTTGACGAGGTCCTCGACGACCGCCTTGTCGACGCCCGGAACGGACACTTCGAGCGCGGCCTCGAGGCCGAAGCCGCCGCCGTCCTCGCGCGGGCCGATGCCGACGGTCGCGGTCACTTTCGCGTCGTCCGGAATCTTCACCTTCTCCTTGCCGGCGACGAATTTCAGCGCGCCGAGGAAGCAGGCGGAATAGCCGACCGCGAAGAGCTTTTCCGGGTTGGCGCCCGTCGCGCCGTCGCCGCCGAGCTCCTTCGGAACGGTCAGCGTCACGTCGACCGTGCCGTCCTCGGTTGCGCCGTGGCCGGCGCGGCCGCCGGTTACAGAGGCCTTGGTCCTGTAGAGAATGGGCATTTCGGATCTCCCTTGGTTGTGGATGTTTATCGTATAGCGCATAATCTAATTGTGTGCAATATAATTTTGCACATTGAAAAAAATCCGGCCCCGCCGTATAAGGGGATATGGCAGACGAACGTGACAGACCGGAGGCAATGACGGACGACATGCTGGCGCTCGGCCGGCAGCTCTGTTTCGCCGTCTATTCCGCCGCGCACGCGTTCAACCGCAGCTACAAGCCGCTGCTCGACCCGCACGGCCTCACCTATCCGCAATATCTCGTCATGCTGTCGCTCTGGCAGGGCGACGGGAAGACGGTGAAGGCGCTCGGCGACGAGCTCGGCCTCGATTCCGGCACGCTTTCCCCGCTGCTGAGGCGCCTCGAGCAAAACGGCTACATCCTGCGCGCGCGCGACAGGAGCGACGAACGGCAGGTTTTGGCAACGCTCACCGAGCGGGGCCGCGACCTCAAGCGGGAAGCCGCCGGCATCCAGCGGGGGATCGGCGAGGCGACGGGATGTTCGCTCGAAACCCTGAGCGCGCTGACCGCCGAGCTGCGGGAGCTTGCCGCCCGGATGAATGCGACAGAAATATGAACTGCTAAATTTAGCGCTGCCGGTGACGCAACTTTCGCGCTAAACTTGCCGACGAGTCGAAGCTGGGACACGTCAGACCATGGCAGTCCGTTGGCGCGGGATATGGCCGGACCTCTTCGTCGGCCTGATCTGCATCACTTTGGGGTCCATCGTCCTCGGCCTTTGGCTGGCCGGGGCCCGCTCGCTCGTTGCGACCTACCCGTCGCCGTTCCTGATGCAGTTCAACACGGCGCTGTGCTTTGTGGCGAGCGGTCTCGCCTTCATCCTGTCCGCCGGAGCGATGCCCCGCCTCGCCATCGCCCTTGCGGCGGCCGTCTGGCTGTTTTGCATGCTGACGCTGCTGCAATACCCCCTTGGCGTGAACATCGGCATCGACACGCTGTTCCTCGACCCCGTCGTGCGGCCTGCCAGCGGCGCGCCCGGGCGCATGGGAGCAAATTCCGCCATCTGCTTCATTTTGGTTTCCTCCGGCATCGCCACGCGTGCGGCGACGAAGCGAAACACACGCCTGCAGGCCGGTCTGGGCTTTGTCGCCGGCACGATTGCCGCCGTCGCGCTGACGGGCTACCTGATCGATCTCGACCGAGCCTATGCCTGGTCGCGCCTGGCCCGCATGTCGCCGAGCATCGCGATCTGCTTCGTCGCGCTCGGCACCGGCCTCGTGTTCATCGGCCCGCGGTCGGAGCGGCATTCGCGCGGCCGCCTTGTGCCGGCGGCGGCGATCATCACCTATTTCGCATTGCTGACGTTCAGCCTTCTGGAACTGCGCAGGCCGGTGTCGACGACCGCGCTCGCCACCTTCGACTGGGTTTTGAGCGTGCGCACGACCGTCACATACCTCCTCCTCACGTCCGGGATCATCTACATCGCGCTCATCGCCTATTCGCAATGGAATGCCCGGCGCTACAGGCGGACGCTGGACGATCTCGAAGGCAGCGAGGCCCGCCTCGCCGCCATCATCGGCAACGCCGTCGACGGCATTGTCACCATCGACCGCAACGGCACGATCCTCTCGGCCAATCCGGCCTGCGAACGGATCTTCGGCTACCGGAACGACGAGATGATCGGGCGCAACGTCAAGATGCTGATGCCGGAGCCCTATCACAGCGCCCATGACGGCTATGTCGCCAACTACAACCGCACCGGAGAAGCCAAGGTGATCGGCATCGGCCGCGAGGTCGAGGGCCGCCGCAAGGACGGCAGCGTCTTCCCCCTCGATCTCGCCGTCGCCAAGGTCGACCTTGTCGACGGCGTCATCTACAGCGGCGTGGTGCGCGACATCTCGGAGCGCAAGGCAATGATTCGAGATTTGGCGGACAGCCGGGAACGGTTTGCCGCCGTCATCGACAATGCCGTCGACGGCATCATCTCGATCGACGCGGCGGGCACGATCCGCTCCGCCAACCCGGCCTGCGAACGGATCTTCGGCTACCGGAACGACGAGATGATCGGGCGCAACGTCAAGATGCTGATGCCGGAGCCCTATCACAGCGCCCATGACGGCTATGTCGCCAACTACAACCGCACCGGAGAGGCCAAGGTGATCGGCATCGGCCGCGAGGTCGAGGGCCGCCGCAAGGACGGCAGCGTCTTCCCCCTCGATCTCGCCGTCGCCAAAGTCGAGCTCGGCGACGGCATCCTCTACAGCGGCATCGTGCGCGACATCTCGGAGCGCAAGCGCTACGAGCAGGAACTGATCGAGGCCAATACGGAGCTCGAGGAATTCGCCTACCGCACCTCGCACGACCTGCGCTCGCCGATCGCCTCCTCGCTCGGGCTCATCGGTATCGCGCAGGATCTCCTCAAGGACGGGGCGCATGGCGCGCTGGAGGGCACGCTGGAGCGCATGGAGAAGAACTTCCGCCGGCAGGACCACCTGATCCAGAATATCATCGTTCTGACGCGCAATCGCCTGCTCGACGAGGCGGCACAACCGATCCGCGTGCACGAGGTCGTGCGCGAGACGTTGGAAAGCCTGTCCCATCTCGACCATTTCGGCCGCCTGTCGATCGCCAATCATGTCGGGCAGGAATTGACAATCGTCAACAAGCCGTCAAAATTCCAGATCGTGATCGGCAACATGATCTCGAATGCCATCAAGTATCACGATCCGCAGGAGACGGCGCCGACGATCGAAATCCGCGCGGAGCGAAGCAACGGCACGTTGTGCATATCGGTGGAAGATAACGGCATCGGCATTCCGGCGGAAAGCCGGCACCAGTTGTTCCGCATGTTCAAGCGCCTGCATCCCAACCGCGCCTTCGGTAGCGGCCTCGGCCTCTACATCCTCAAGAAGAGCGCGGAATCGCTGGGCGGCCGGGTGCTGTACGAGCCGAGGGAAAAGGGCAGCCGCTTCGCAGTGGAGCTGCCCGAGAAGGGGGGAGCATGAATATGACGTCGATCCTGGTTGTAGACGACGACGAGAACGACCAGTTCATCTGCGAATACACGATCCGAAAGTTCAATCCCGACATCCGGATCGCCAAGGCTTTCGACGGCGCCGAGGCGCTCGACATCCTGCGCAGCGGAATGCCGGACGCCATCATCCTCGACATCAACATGCCGGTGATGAACGGCTTCGAGTTCCTCGACCGCTATGCCGCGGAGTTCGAGAATCATGCGCCGGTCGTCGCCATGCTCACGAGCTCCCATCTCGGCAAGGACCGCGAGCGCGCGATGCGCTACAGCTTCGTGAAAAGCTATTTCGAAAAGCCGCTGACGACCGAGCATCTGAGGATCATGACGGAGCTGCTGGCGACGTGACGCGTTCCGCCACCCGGCGCGCTCAGATCACCAGCACCGGCGCCTTGCCGGGCACGCGCTGGTAGAGGTCGATGACGTCCTGGTTCAGCAGCCGGACGCAGCCCGACGAGACGGCCTTGCCGATCGACTTCCATTCCGGCGTGCCGTGCAGCCGGTAGAGCGTGTCCTCGCCGTTCTGGAAGATGTAGAGCGCGCGGGCGCCGAGCGGGTTGGCGAGGCCGGGCGGCATGCCGCCGTTCCTCCCGGAATATTTGGCGAGCTCCGGCTGGCGCGCGACCATCGAATCGGGCGGCGTCCAGCGCGGCCAGGCCTGCTTCCACTGGATGACCCCCCTGCCCGACCAGGCGAAGCCCTCGCGGCCGATGCCGACGCCGTAGCGCATTGCCCGGCCGCCGGACAGCGTCAGGTAGAGATAGCGGTTGCCGGTATCGACGATGATCGTGCCGGGCTGCTCGCCGAACGGATCCTCGACCTCGCGGCGCCAGTAGCGCGCGTCGATCTGCCGGTAGGGCACGGCCGGAATCTGGTAGCCGCCGTCGATGCGCGCCGCATAGATGCCGACATAGGCGGGATCCGCTTCGGGCAGCCCGGTCGGCAGCACGGGCTCCTCGTAGGGTCCGTCATCCGGCACGCGGCCCTCGGGAAAGACACCCGGCCGCCCCTCCAGCTCCGGGTTGCGGAAGACCGGCGCGGTCTCGTAGCGGAAGCGGTCCGTATTCATCGACGAGGTACAGCCGGCCAGGCCGGTGAGCGCGGCCATGCCGGTCAGACGCAGGAAGCGGCGGCGGGAGAACGACGGGGAATGGGTCATGAACGAACTTTGCGATCCAGTGGACTCGGGCGGGACGGACGCCTCCGCCGGGCAGCAGCGCTTCTTTACGTCGGCAACCATGCCGCAAATGTGGCAAACGCGGCTGGCGCGTGGCTTGCGCGCGCCGCCGCGTCAGGACGGCCGCGTCAGGCGGCGTGCTGTTCGGCGCGGAATTCCTTCAGAACGACGCAGTTCCGCCCCGTCTGCTTGGCGAGGTAGAGACATTTGTCGGCCTCCGGATAGAGTTCGATGAAGGTGACGCGACCGCCCGACCACGCGACGCCGACGCTGATCGTCAGCGGCTCGCCGTCGCCGGCCTGCGTCAGCCCCGACGCCATGACGGCAAGCCGCAGCCGCTCGGCCGCAAGCGACGCCACCGGCTTGTTGACGCCCGGCATGAAGACCGCGAACTCCTCGCCGCCCATGCGCCCGAGCACGTCGATAGGGCGGATGGCGGAGTTGATCGCCGCGGCGACGCCGATCAGCACATGGTCGCCCTGCTCATGGCCGAGCGCGTCGTTGACCCGCTTGAAATAATCGACGTCGATGACCATCAGCGCCGCGCCATCCGGCACGCCCTGACGCCCCTGGCGCTCCCACTCGGCCATTTTCGCGATGAAGGCCCGCCGGTTGAGGCAGCCGGTCAGGCTGTCGGTATAGGCCAGCTCCTCAAGCCGCATCTTGGCGATCGCCAATTGCCGGATCTTCCACTGGAAGACGGTGAAGGCCGGCAGGGCGAGCACGATCGGGATGAGGATGTTGTTGCGGATCGCCACGGCTTTGAACTCGGGCGCCATGCGGCTGAAATTGCCGTAGTCGAGCGCGAGCGCCACGCCGATGCAGACGAGCGTCCCGATCGTCGAAATCAGCCCGATCTTCAACCAGTCCCGTCTCTCGAGTCGGATCTTCATGGCAGCCTTCAGTCGCATGAAAAGGCTACCATGGCCCATAATGGTGAATCATTGCTTGCCGCGGGGGTCCCCACAGCTCGCGATGGACAGCGCCCGTCAGCCGTCTTTCGCATCCACCATGGCGACCAGCGTTTCGAGCCTGTCCGCCTCCGCCGGCAGCTTGTCCTGCCTGAGCCGCGCAATGCGGGGAAAGCGCATGGCGATGCCGGACTTGTGGCGCGTCGAGCGGTTGATGCCCTCGA